>NZ_JBOZGG010000001.1:0-268221 GCF_051267215.1 Actinotignum vesiculae | reverse complement strand
TTCTCCTACGGCAAGGCCGGTGACCAGATCTTCGTTGGTGATTGGGATGGCGATGGTAAGGATACCTTCGCGGTCCGCCGTGGTAACCAGGTGTTTGTGGCGAACTCGCTCAAGAGCGGGAACGCTGATATCACCTTGCATTATGGCCGGGCTGGTGACCAGATGCTGGTTGGTGACTGGGACGGGGATGGTGTTGATACCCCCATCGTCCGCCGCTAACACAGCACTGTTTGCAACCCGCTAACAAGTAACGCCCGCGGGATCCTGGCCCACCGGCCAGTATCCCGCCCCGGGCAAGCGAAAGGGGAGGCCCCGGAATTTCCGGGCCCTCCCCTTCCTTCATTTCAGCCGGGAAACAAAGTGTGCGCGACAGACAGTTTTCCTCTGTCGTTCTGCCTTGCCGCCGCGTGCTTGCTAAATATCCCCGTACCAGATTACTTATTCTTACCCAAATGCTCGATTCCCTTAGTGATCACAGATGCGACTGCATAGATCCCTAAACATAACATGGCCAAGTAAATCATGTCGGAGTGCCCCATCAGGCTCATAACCGCGAAAATAACGCTGAGCAAGGCGACGATGAGCTCCAAACCGACTAACGCATATTCAACTAGCTGAAGCACTGTTCTTTCACTTCCTCAATCCCAAGCAATTCAGTCCTCAATTCTACCTGTGAAGCACAAGCGCCACCGAAGAGCTGGGAGCCCAGCTACGCCGCAATTAACTGCCGAGCTAACCTCGGTCCTCTTGAGAATGTGGATCTGAGTGCGCATCAGGCTGCTCCGCGCCGTCGGGCTCGGCGCGCGGCGCAATAAAGTTCACGCGATGCGGCCGGAATTCGAAGCCGCCCGGCTTGACCGTAATAATCGGACTGGTGTCCTCCGGTAAGCCGAGCCGCTTGTGGCGCTCGGCCGCTCTGCGCCGAGCTATCTCCCGCCGCTCTATGCGGGTTTCTATAATGAGTTCTTGAAGCGCTTTCTTGGCTTTCAGGGTGGCTTCTCTCTCCTCTGCTATGGTCAAGCCGGATTTCCACTGCCGTATCCCGATCACCTCAATGATCGCGACCGCGGTAGCCAGGCCACCACAGATGAGTGCCTGCCGGGAGTTCCACGTCAGTGCCAGCGTGACAAGAAAATAGACCCCTGCGAAGAACGCAATCCGGCTCAGCGGAGGAAGCCATCCTCCCGGGTGGGGATGATGATACCTTTGCTGTTGCCACAGGTGAGGGATGGTCGAAAGGAATTCAACAGCCACGGTGCTCAGCACCACGATGAGCAGCAGTGCGAAAAAATTCACCTGATGAGGGAGGAACAACCGGCTCAGCGCCAGCGCAATCACAATACCTATTGCGGTCAGCGTGCCAACGATGAGGTGACCGCTCCACGACTGGCGGAAAGGCACCGGCGTCCAATCCGGATCCGGAGAAACACGAACCATGGTTGTCCTTTTAGCCGAAGCATTCGGCTACAACACCCTCTAAACCGAGAAGCACCTCAAGGAAACTAGCACCCTCTTCTCCGATTTCAACGAACGCGCGCTTGTCGAAAATAGCTTCCCAAATTCCTGAAATCGATCCGTACATTCGCCCTCGTTCATTCCCTGTATTCCTTTCGTTGCACCACCGTCTTTGGTGGCGAATTGCCCAGCCCGGAAACGCGGGCGGAGATCTCCATTCAGATACGCCTCCAGTTAACCAGTTATTTCTAGTACCACAACACCGTCATTTGTCGGTATTTCACACTGACGTTCGTCGGTAGAAAAGCATCGTTTCAAGACAGTAGGTTATTGGTACCGCCCAGTTTTCAGTCTTCCCCTGGGTATGAGACCTGTTCCCGATGGCGATCACGATCTGTGGAAATGCCTGTAACCAGAGGTGGCGCACCGGGTTGTGGCAGAGCCGCCGAACGCAAGGTTATGCAAAAACGTGGTGGGGCCGGCCCAAACGAGCCAGCCCCACCACGTACTACGCTGCCGCCGAATCGCGGCGCTACTAGCTACCGCAAAAACGGCGCTGCCTAGCGCTATCTAGCGCTGCCTAGGTGATGTTACTTTTCCACCACGGCGAGCACGTCACGCGCGGAGAGGATGATGAATTCATCCCCGCCGTACTTGACTTCGGTGCCACCGTAGCGGGAGTACACCACAACATCCCCCACTTTGACATCCATGGGAACGCGGTTGCCCTTGTCATCAATACGGCCCGGGCCCACCGCCAGAACGGTGCCCTCCTGGGGCTTTTCCGAAGCGGTATCGGGAACGATCAGACCGGAAGCGGTGGTCGTTTCTGCTTCAGCTTGACGGATAACAACGCGATCCTCAAGCGGCTTAATGGAGACCGACATGCGGCTCCTCCTTACTTCTCAACTCGTGCACTACAAACGCGCTCAGAACCGGGACCCGCCGTCGCGGGGGCCGGGCCCGCACTAAGCACAAGCCGTAGCATGAACTACGTCCGCTATTAAAGGTAAGCCGCACTTAGCACTCAGTCAAGGTGAGTGCTAAGGATTTGCGAAAAGCGAAGTTTCTCGCACGGCGCGCGCTCGTCCGCAGGGCTCCGGGCACTCACACCTACCGCGCCACACCCACGCTCGCGCCGTTTCGCGCGCCTAGTTCACCTCATCGGGATGGGAGCTCACCCGCCCGGCTTCCCCGGCATCCAGCCCGGCAATCGCCTGCATTTCCGCGGCGCTGAGCTCGAAATCGAAGAGGTCGATATTCTCCTCCATACGCGCCCGGTGCGTGGTTTTCGGGAAAACAATATGCCCGCTTTGCAGATGCCAGCGCAACGTGACCTGCGCGGCGGTTTTCCCGTGCGCGCGGGCCGCGGCCGCAATCGGCTCCAGTTCATCAAGCCCGTACTTAGACTGCCCCAGCGGCCCCCACGCCTCGATCTTGATATCGCGCGCGGCGCAATACTGGGAAACTTCGCGTTGCTGGAAACGCGGGTGCAGCTCAACTTGGTTCACGGCCGGTACGACGCCGCCATCAGCCACGATGCGATTGAGATGCGCAGGTTGGAAATTGGATACACCCACCGAACGGACCAACCCGGCCTCCCGGAAGCTCACCAGGTCCTTCCACGCCTCCCCGTACAGCCCCTGCTGCGGTGCCGGCCAGTGAATGAGATACAGATCCACGTAATCAAGCCCCAGTTTCTCCAGGGATTGCGCCAGCGCGGCCGGGGCATCGGCCTGCCGGTCATTCCACAGTTTCGTGGTGATAAAAAGTTCCTCGCGCGGGATACCGGAGGCCGCAATCGCGCGCCCCACCTCGGCTTCGTTGCCGTAAATGGCTGCGGTGTCAATATGCCGATAGCCGGTGGCCAGCGCCTCGCTCACCACGCGCTCTGCCTCCTGCGGCTCCACCAGGAAAACGCCGAAGCCGAGCTGCGGGATGGTGTGCCCGTCGTTCAATGTCAATGTCGGAATATTAGCCATATCACATAGTGTGCCAGGCGCGGGCAGCTCGCGCCAGGCACTCCCCCAGACGCGTTAGGCCCCGCCCGCCCGGGCACGCTAGGCTTGGAAGCGTGGAACAGCTCGACGTCGCCCACTGGCTCACCTCCCCCGCCGGGCAAGCCCTCCTCGCCACCATGCCGGCCCATAACGTGGCCGATGCTTTCAAACTCTCCACCGAACTGCGCGAACGCGGCCTCACCCCCGAGCAAAGCTCCGCTCTGCTCACCCAGACCCGCCTGCGCGATGCCGCCCGCGCCAAATTCGGCGAGCGCGCCACCCGCATGTTCTTCACCGACGCCGGCCTCCAGCAATCCACCCGCGCCAGCGTGGCCCGCCAGCACGCCTCGGTCTTCCAACGTGCCGGCGTGCGCGAAGTGCTCGATTTCGGCTGCGGGATCGGGGCGGATTCCCAGGCCTTCACCGACGCCGGCCTGACCGCCCTGGGAGTGGAGCGTGACCCGGTTACCGCTCATTTCGCGCAGGCTAATGCCGGTTGCGCCGTCGTACCAACAGACGGATACGCCCTGCTCGGTAGCTATGAGAGCCGCGAGGGGCTGTGGCTCGACCCGGCGCGGCGCGATGCGCGGGGCAAGCGGATTTCGCATCCCGAGCACTGGCAGCCGGCGCTCAGCGATGCCATTGCGCTGGCGCGCGAATTCCGGGTGACCGGGATTAAGCTCGGGCCCGGGATTCGCTGGGCGGATTTGCCCGCCGATGCCTTCGTCGATTGGGTGAGCGTGGACGGGGACCTCGTGGAGGCGGTGGCGTGGTTTGGGACGCGCGATCCGGGGCGCGGCGCCACGATCCTCACCGAAAAGCCCCGGCGCGAGGAGGGCGACGACGCCGCCACTTCCGCCACCGGGAACTTGGTCGGCTACTATCGCACCTGGCGCGGGGATCCGAGCCAGTCCGCCGCTTCCCTGCCGGCCCGGCCCCTGGATGCGTACCTGTACGAACCGGATCCGGCGCTTATGCGCGCGGGCGGCCTCGACCAGGTGTGTAGCGATTTTGATTTGGCTCCGATTTCGCCCGGGCTGGCGTATTTGAGCGGCGACGCCGTCGCCTCCCCGCTCCTCGCCCGTTTCAAAATACTGGACGTGCTCCCGCTGCACGCCAAAACCGTGGCTGCCGAGCTGCGCAAACGCGGCGTCGTGCGGGCCGAAATCAAAAAACGCGGAACCGATATTGACCCGGCGCTCTTCCGCAAACAACTCAAGCTACACAAGAACGCCGGGGACGGCACCGCCACCGTGATCCTCACCCGGATCCTCGGCGAGCATCGCGCTATCGTCGCCGAACGCGAAGGGTGGTAGGCAGTACCCACACCAGGCACGCGAGCAGCGCGGCGACCGCCAGCCCGTAGGGGTTGAGCGCCTCGAAATCCACGAAAGCCCCGCGGATGCTCTCGATCACGTAGGTGGCCGGGTTGAGGGAAGAAATAATCCGTGCCCACTGCGGAAGCAGATCCACCGGGTAAAACACGCCGGAGAAAGTCAACACAATCCCAATCGTGAAGGACGTATTGACGAAGGAGCCACCCCGCGCGCTTTGCAGCGCAGCCCGCGCCCCGCACGCAAGCACGCCCACAATGAGCACCGCCATCCCGCAGGCGAAACCGAGCGTGGGAGTGAAACCGCCGCTCGTCGCGGGAAGCAGCACGCAGAGCACCAGCAGGCTTTGCAGGAAAGCGATAACGAACTGGGTGACGGCCTGGACGAGGGCGTAGCGGCGCAGCCCACCCGGTGCAAGCTCCACCAATTCACGTTTGCTCTCATCAAGATCCATGCGGGCTTCGTAAGCCGCCCCGAGGATCGTATTCATCACGATATTCGAGACGAAAACGGAAACCACCATGAAGCGGGACAGGTTCCCGCCGGCCACCGTGCCGGCGAAGACCACGAGCAGCACCCCGCTGAGCAGCGGGCGGGCAAACATGGCCAGGGTATCCCACGGGCTCCGCCCGAGCACCCGGGCGTAGCGGTAAAAGAACGCTGCCATCATCCGCGGTCACCTCCGATCAAGCCCAGCACTTTGTATTGCTGGGTGGCGTGATGCACCCACCACAATCCCAGGGCCGCGAAGGCCAGGGCGAGCGCGCCCGCGAACGCGAGGTGCTCGAGGCCGGCTCCGCGCAGGAATTCATTGAGGTGAGCGGTGGGAAGCACCGCGGTGAGGGGCTCGATATAGGCGCCCAGCGCCGCAATCGGGAAGAGCACCCCGGAGAGGATCATGAGGGCATCCAGGGCGAGGTTGGCGATATGGAGGATGCGGCCCCATTTCACTTCGCAGCCGAGGATAAAAGCCATGCAGGCCATGGTGACCGGGATGCTCGTGGCCAGGGTGATACCGAGGGTGAGGGCGTGCACCGGGAAACCCAACACCAGGGCGATCACCAGGGAACTCACGCAGGTGGTGAGCAGGTAGACGGCTTGCAGGCCGCCCGCGAACCCGAGCATCCAGGGGATAATGCCACGGTCGGTGAGCAGCAGGGTATCCAGCCGCGCCGAGGAAATAACCATCTGCGTCCACACCAGGGCTTGGAGGGCGCACGAGGCAATGAACCCCCAGGCCAGGTTTGTATAGAAGAACCATTCGGTATCGGCCGGGCGCAGGAAAGTTCCGCCCATGAGGAAGAAGGGCAGGATCTGAGCCACGGGGACAAGCAGGAGCAGTTTCACTTTCGCTCCCGGTTGCCGCAAGAGTTGTTTCGAGCCGTACACGGCGTGCGCAATCAGGGAACCCACGGGCGGCTACCCTTCGCTTTTCTGGCCGGACAGCAGCACGAAAGCATCGTTGAGGCTGGCCTGCGCTTTGGTGTAGGGTACCCCGAGCTCATCGATGAGCTGGGCATCCTCGCAGCCGTACACGCTGAGGAGGAACTGGTTTTCCGATCTGCGCATCCCGGTATGGTCCAGGCCGCGCTCAGCCAGCCGCGCGCGCAGTTCCTGCGCCTGCGTTTCGCTTTCCGCGGTGATGGTGTAGACCCGCTCCCCGGCTAGTTCTTTCATTTTCGCCGGGGTGGCATCGGTAATAATCCGGCCTTCGTTCATAAAGAGCACCCGGTGGCACAGGTCGTCGATCTCGTTCATGACGTGGGTGCACAGGATCATGGAAATCCCACCGGCTTGCAGGCCGAGCAACGCATCGTACACGCCTTGGGCCGCCGCCGGGTCCAGCCCGCTGGTGGGTTCATCCAGGAGCAGGAGCCGGGGCCGGGCTGCCAGAGCCCGCGCGATATTGGCCCGCTGTTTGAGGCCGGTGGAAAGCGTCATGACTTTGTCATGCTGGCGATCCGCCAGCGCACAAGCTTTCAGGGCTTGCTCGATAAGCTCAGCGCGCTCCTTCTTCGGAATCCGGGAAAGCCGCGCCATGTATTCGAGGTTTTCCCGCACCGTCAAGGTGCCGTAGAGCTGCTGGGCGTTTGTTACCAAGCCGATACTGCGCGAGAGCTGCTTGGCTTGTTTGGACTGTCGCGCTTGCGCGCTTTGTTTCGTTTGTTTGTTGTGCTTCTCGGTGCGGGCGAGATCGCTGCCCAAAACTTCGAGGCGGCTGGCCCGAGTGGGGGTCAGCAGCCCCGCCACGAGTTTCACCAACGTTGTTTTCCCGGCACCGTTCGGACCGATAATCCCGGTGCAGGTCCCCGCTGCTATATCAAGCTCGGGGATATTAACCGCAACGCGTTCCCCAAATTCTTTCCTGAGGTCGCGTATAGATATAACACTATTAAGAGGCATTCAGCTCCCACAACGATAGTTATGCCATGGGAGCTGCATTGCCCCCAGGTTTAAAAAGCTACCAGATCGAGGGGCATATTCGTGTCCACCGTAATATCGAGGGACGACGGCGCCCGCCCACTGACCGCCACGCTGTAGCCGAGGGCAGCAATCATGGCGCCATTATCGGTGCAGTAGCGCAGCGCCGGGATACGCACGTTGATCCCGCGTTCGGCTCCGCGCTGGGCGGCCAGTTCCCGCAGCCGGGAATTCGCGGAGAAGCCCCCGCCCACCACCAGGGTGTCACAGCCTTTATCTTCGCAGGCCCGCAGGGCTTTATCCGTGAGAGTATCGGTAATAGCTTCGGTGAATCCGGCGGCAATATCGGGAACATTGACTTCTTCGCCGCGTTCCTCCAGGCCCTCAATATAGCGGGCCACCGCGGTTTTCAGTCCGGAGAAGGAGAAATCATAGCGGTGGCGTGCCTTATTTTTCCCGCCTTCCAGGCCGCGCGGGAAACGAATGGCATCCCGGTTGCCGGTGCGCGAAAGTCGGTCAATATGCGGGCCGCCCGGGTAGGGCAGGCCGAGGAGGCGCCCCACTTTATCGAAAGCCTCACCGGCGGCATCATCCAGGGTGCCGCCCAGCTCCGTCACATCCCCAGCAATATCGCGCACATGCAGAATCGAGGAATGTCCACCGGAAACCACCAGGCCAATAAAGCTTTCCGGGAAAGGCCCGCTGGCCAGCTGATCCACCGCCAGGTGCCCAATAATATGATTAACACCGTAGAGCGGAATACCCAGCGCCAATGCCAGGGATTTCGCCGCGGAAACCCCAACGGTCAGCGAACCGATAAGCCCCGGGCCGGCGGTTACCGCAATCGCATCCAGATCGCCCAGGCCCACACCGGCCTTCTCCAGGGCCGCGTTCAGGGTGGGGACCATTTGCTGGAGGTGAGCACGCGAGGCAATCTCCGGGATAATGCCGCCGTAGCGGGCGTATTCGTCCATAGAGGTGGCGGTCACATCGGCCAGCAGCTCGCCGTCGCGTACGATCCCGATCCCCGTTTCATCACACGAGGTTTCGATTCCCAAAACTGTTGTACTCACGCCCGGCAATCTTACTCCTCACTTTTCCCATGTGGGAGTGCGCAGCATCTCCAGCGCGCGCAGGCGATCCACTTTCCCGGAGGCCAGCATGGGGATAGCTGCTTGCACCACCCGGCGCGGCGCGGCAGCCTTTCCGAGCCGCGCGCGCACGTACTCACGGACCTCCGCCGCGCGCTGTGCAAAAGGAAAATCAGCTTCCAGAATTACTCCCACGATCTGCCCCCAACGCGCATCTGCCACCGGAAGAACTTCCGCGCGCCGCACCCCCGGGAAACTGCACAGCACCTCGCTGACCTGCCGGGCATGCACCTTCACCCCACCGGAAATGATGACGTCATCGAGACGCCCGGCGACCTGCACCCTCCCGTCAATAACGCTCCCGGCATCATTCGTCACATGCCAGCGCTGGCCGCCACTCGTTATAAAAGCCGCAGATTCCGGTTCGTCCAAATATCCCGCGGCCAGCATTGGTCCGGATAAGTGCAGCCGCCCACCGGGGGCGGCCACCTGCACCCCGGGCAGCGGAATACCGTTATAAACGCAGCCACCCGCGGTTTCCGTCATGCCGTAGGTGGTCACCACCGGGAGCCCCAATGCTCGGGCACAGATAATGAGCGACGGCGCAGCCGCCGCCCCGCCCACCAATATCGCACGCAAGTTCCTCAAGGCCGTGGTACCCACGTGGCCGGATTCCACAATATCGGAGAGCTGGGTGGGAACCACGGATAGGAAGCCACCCTCCGGCATATCCACCATATCCGCGCCGCCATCATCGCGTAACGATACCCCGGGTGGGAGCACCACCGGATAGCTACCGGCCACGCAGGAGCGCGCCACCACCTGGAACCCGGCCACGTGATGCGCGGGCAGGGCCAGCACCCAGCGGCCCCGGCCCTCGAAGAATTCTGCGGTGGCGGCTTCCGAAGCGAGGAAAGCCCGGGCGGAGAGCCCGACCAGATGTCCCCTCCCCGTGGTGGAACCGGAGGTTTGCAAAATAAAATCAATATCCGGCCGCCACCGGATCCGCCCCGCCACCGCCGCCGCATCGACCGCAGCAACCGCCGCATCCGCCGCTACGCCATCCGAAGATGCCAGCGGCATAAGCGGGCGGTGGCGACCGGGTGCCTCCAGCCGCGCCGCTATCGCATCGTATAGCGCGCGTATACCGCTCCGGGAAGGAACAATAAACTCAATATCCTCCGGGCCAAGAACACTGGACATGCGCGAACCTCAACCCGCCTGTTTTAGAAGTAGCGCGGGTAGGGATCCCAATTGGGGCTGCGATGCTCGAGGAACGCATCCCGGCCTTCCTGGGCTTCCGGCGTCATATAGGCCAAACGGGTGGCTTCACCAGCGAAAACTTGCTGGCCGGCGATACCGTCGTCGACCATATTAAAAGCAAATTTGAGCATACGGATGCTTTGCGGCGATTTCGTGGCAATAATACGCGCGTACTCGAGAGCGGTTTCTTCCACCTGCGCGTGCGCCACCGCTTCGTTAATAACGCCCCAGGCCGCGGCCTGGTCCGCGCTGTATTCGCGGGCGAGGAAGAAAATCTCGCGAGCGCGCTTATCACCGGCCTGGCGGGCCAGCAGGGCGCTACCGTAACCGGCGTCGAAGGAACCCACATTGGCGTCGATTTGCTTGAATCGGGCGTGTTCGCGGGAAGCAACCGCCAGGTCACAGACCACCATGAGGGAATGCCCGCCGCCGGTCACCCACCCGGTGAGCGCCGCGATCACCGGTTTCGGGGTGGTGCGGATAAGGCGCTGGAGTTCGAGCACGTGCATGCGGCTGGCTTGGGCGTGGTCGATCTGGGCGCGGCGCTGAGCCACCCCGGCGCTGGAATCCGCGCCGGCCTTTTCGTACTGGTAGCCGTCCGCCCCGCGCACCCGCTGGTCGCCGCCCGAGCAGAAAGCGTAGCCGCCGTCGCGCGGGGAGGGGCCGTTTCCGGTGAGGATAATGGCGGCCACATCGGAGCTCATGCGCGCGTGGTCGAATGCCCGATAGAGTTCGTCCACGGTGAGCGGGCGGAAAGCGTTACGCACATCGGGGCGGTCAAAGGCGATGCGCACCACCGGGAGGTCCTCCCCCGCGGGCCGACCATCCACCTCCCCGCGGGAAATACCGCGATGGTAGGTAATATCTTCAAACTCAAAACCGGGGACCGTGCGCCAGCGCGCGGGATCGAATGTATCTGAAACCGAAGGAAGCATACTCATGGGGGACAGTTTAGCCGGCAGGCGCTAGTATGGGGTCTGTTTCACACTCTCGGCGGCGCGGAGCCCCGGCCTAGCGGCCCGGGCCCGCGTGCCGCACCGCGTACTTGTCAACGAGGCCATGCTTACTGAATTAGTCAATCCTTTCCCCGAGCTGTCCCGGGTGCTCGCCTATTCGATTCCGCTCAAGCGCCGCTTCCGGGGGATTACCGTGCGGGAGGGACTGCTCCTGGAGGGCCCGGCCGGCTGGGGTGAGGCCGCCCCGTTTTGGGATTATGACCCGCGGGAATCAGCCCGGTGGCTGCGCGCCGGAATTGAGGCGTCCACCCGGCCTTTTCCGCGCCCGCTGCGCAGTCATATCCCCGTGAATGTGACGATCCCGGTCACCACGCCTGCGGACGCGGCCCGGTTGGTTCGCAGCGCGGCCGGCTGCACCACCGCGAAGGTGAAAGTTGCCGATCCACGCTCGACTCTGCGTGAGGATTGCGAGCGGGTGGCCGCGGTGGCGGCGGCCCTCGGGCCGGGTGGGAAGGTGCGCGTGGATGCGAACGCGGCCTGGGATACCGATACCGCCATCCGGGCCATTACCGAACTTGACGCGGCGGCCCGCGCGGGCGGGCTGGCCGGGCTGGAATACGTGGAGCAACCCTGCAAGGAGATCGCGGAGCTCGCCCGGGTGCGCTCCCGGGTTGCTCCCAAAATTGCCGCGGATGAATCGATTCGCCGCGCGAGCGACCCGCTGGCGGTGGCCCGCGCGGGAGCTGCCGATATTGCGGTTATTAAAGTGGCGCCCCTGGGAGGAATCTCGAACGCGCTTGATGTTGCTCGCGAGTGCGGATTGGACGTGGTGCTGTCCTCTGCCCTGGAGACTTCGGTGGGGATCGCGGCCGGGCTGGCCGCGGCTGCGGCCCTTGATCGCCTCCCCTACGCCTGCGGTTTGGCCACCGTTCAGCTCCTGAGCGCCGATATTGTGCGCGAAGCGAAGCTGCCTCGCGCGGGCGTGATCGAATGCGGGAGGGCCGCCGTGGATACCTCGCAGCTCAGCGCGGCACCGGACTTGGCGGCGCGCTGGCAGCGGCGCCTGAGCGAGATGATGGAGTGGTACTCATGAGCATGATGAACGACGACGCAACCGCCGTGCATGCCCGCGATATTATCGGGGCGCTGATCGGTTCCGGAGTGCGCCATATGGTCATCTGCCCCGGTTCGCGCAATGCGCCCCTCACCTACGCGGCAGCGGCAGCTGAACGCGCCGGGCTGATCACCACCCACGTGCGAGTCGATGAGCGCAGCGCTGGCTTCTTCGCCCTCGGGCTGGCCCGCGGTGAGGTGCTCGCCGGGGAGCGCCGCCCGGTTGCCATTATCACCACGTCCGGCACCGCCGTCGCCAATCTTCACCCGGCCCTCGCGGAAGCCGATGCCACCGGATTCCCCCTCCTCGCGGTGACCGCGGATCGCCCCGCCTACCTGCGCGGTACCGGAGCCAATCAAACCACCCAGCAGGCCGGAATGTTCGCCACCGTGGTGCGCGCCCAGCTGGATATTCCGGCCTTCGGGGAGGAGAGCGCGGTGGTCGCGAACCAGGTGTGGCGTGCGGCCGCCCGGGCGCTTGGTGAGGGCGGGCGCCCCGGCCCCGCGCATCTCAATATTTGTTTGGACGGTAATCTTGCCGCGCTTCCCGCTCCCCCGCGGGTATGGACCGCGCCGCGCCGGATTGCCGCGCTGGCCCCTATGGGTACGGTGGGTGCGCCCTGGCCGGAGGTTCTGGACCGGGAGCTGGGCACCGTTATTGTGGCCGGGGATGATACCGGCAGCGGGGCGGGAATCGTGGCGCTCGCCACGGCGCTGGGCTGGCCACTGCTGGCTGAGCCGAGTAGCCCGGCGGCGTACGGGCCCGCGCTCAGCCACTACGTTTACTATCTCCAGCACATGCAGGGTATTGAGCAGGTGCTCCTGTGCGGGCATCCCACGCTTTCACGCCCCGTCACGCAGCTCCTCAAACGGGCCGATATTAATATTGTGGCGGTGGCTGACCGCAGCGGTTACTATTGCGATCCTTTCGGAACGGTTCGCGCCGTGCTACCGGCGCTGCCGCCCGCACCGGAAACTACGGGTACGATTCCACCGTTGTGGCGCGCAGCGGAGGAACGTAGCGCCACGATCATAAGCCGACGGCGCAGCCTAGCCACCCGCACCCCCGGCGCACCATTTGACCCCCTGCATATTGCCTGCACTATCTGGGATAGCCACAGCGAGCATCCCGAGAGCGCCCCGCTGCTCTTCGTGGGGGCTTCGGCTTCTATCCGGATCCTCGACCGCGCGGCGCGCACCCCGGCCCGCCCGCTCCGCGTTCTCAGTAATCGCGGGCTGGCGGGGATTGACGGCACCATCAGTTGCGCGCGCGGGCTGGCCACCGCCACCGGAGAGCCAGTGCGGGTGCTGCTGGGCGATCTCACCTTCCTTCACGATATGGGCGGGCTGCTCCGCGGGAGTCACGAGCCGGAGGTGGATCTGCAAGTCATTGTTCTCAACGACGCGGGCGGCTCGATTTTCGCCGGCTTGGAGCACGGTGAGCCGCAGCACGCACAGGATTTCGGGCGTTATTTTGCGACGCCGCAGCGCTGTGACATCGAGTACCTTGCCTACGGAATGGGAGCTGATTATCTGGAGGTGCGTAGCCTCGATCAGCTCGATGACCTCCTGGCGCGCCCCATCCGCGGGGTCTCGGTGGTCGAGGTGCGTACCGATATTCCGGATCTGCGCGCCCGGGATGCGCAGGTGCAAGCGGAGATTAGTGCTGCCCTGGGGGGCGTAGCTCACGCGATGCACGAGCGAAGCACCGCATGAGTTGAGCGCCGCGTGAGCTGAGCGTCCCGGCACGGTACGGGGCTTAGCGGCTTTCTGCCACCGCGCTGAGCATGGGGAGCATTTTCGCTTCGGTTTCCGCGAATTCTGCCTCCGGGACAGATTGCGGCATAATCCCACCTCCCGCGTAGAGCGTGATGAGGTTTCCGGTGATCTGGCCGCCGCGCAACGCGATCCCGAATTCGCCGTTGCCGGCCGCGTCCACCCAGCCGACAGGGCCGGCATACCGCCCGCGGTCCATATGTTCCACATCGGTGAGAATATCGCGGGCTAGGGCGGTGGGCTGGCCGCATACCGCCGCGGTGGGATGCAAAGCGAAGGCCAGGCCCAGCGCGGAATGCTCGCTGCGCCCGCGCACATCGGTCGCCAAATGGCACACGTTCGGGAGCTGGAGCAGCTCCGGTTGCTCCGGAATCTCCAGTTCGCTCGCTAAGGGACTAAGCGCGCTGCGCACCGATGCCACCGCGATTTCATGTTCGCGGCGGTCTTTTTCCGAGGCGAGGAGCACCTCCCCCTCATCCGCTGTCGCTGTTCCCGCGAGGACCCGGCAGGAAAACTCGCCCGCCCGGGTGCCAACCAAAAGCTCGGGCGTGGCACCCACCAGGCCGCGTACCGCGTATATCCAGCAGCTCGGATAGGAGCGCGCCAGGTGAGCGCATAGCAGGCGCGGATCGAAATCCCGTTGCGCCCGCAGTTTTTTATCCCGGGCCAGCACGACTTTGTCCGCTTGGCCCGCGCGGAGCATATCGCGCACCGTGGCCACCGCCGTGCACCATTCGCTTTCGCTTAGGCTCCCGCCTTCCGAATGTGTGGCCCCGCAGCCGGGGATGCTCGCTAATCCGGCGCGGCCCGCCGCGCGCACCGCCTCCCCGTCCAGGGAGTCCAAGTGCCGAGTCAGATCCTCACAATCCACCCCGATCACCCAGCTGGCCTCCTCGGTAATAACCAGGAGGGTTTCCGGGACCAGGAGCATTCCGCCCTGGAGAAACCCGAAAGATCCGAAGGCGAGCGGGAGTGCGCAGGGCAGCTCTGCGTCGTCGTACTTGTTCGTATCCGTGTGGCGGTTGTGCCTGGTTCGCTCAGTTCGCTCGCTGTGCCCGGTTCGCCCATTTCGCGCGGTTCGTGCGGTGTGCTGTGCCGCGCCGCTCAGCTGCGCCCAGCGTGCGGCCGCGCGTTCGAGAGTCTCCGGAGCCTCGCTTTCTACCGCCGTGTATTCGCCCCAGCCGAGGAGCGCCAAGTGCGGGCCGACCCACGCGCTGATATTCGGGGAGGGTGCGAGACCGAAAAGCTCCGGGCAGATCGGGAGGGGTTGGCGCAGCCGGTGGACCTCAAAACCGGCAAAATCCGCAACGTCCGCATCGTCCGCAAAGCCCGCGACGTCCGCGGCATCCTCACAGCCAGCCGCATCCGCATAATCCACAGCATCCGCGCTACCCGTCATATCCGCGCCGCTGCATTCCGCCATCCCGTTTCCTTTCCGCTTTCACTACGCTGTGCCGGCGGATTCTCCCGCGAGCCCGCAAAGGGATAGTTTAGGCCGAAGCGGCGGTTAATGAACAGCGCATAATCGTGGCGTCGCGCCCGTGATAGTAGCCCGGGCGCCGCCCAACCGCGGTAAAGCCGCGCGAAGCATAGAGTCCGGTGGCAATCGGGTCGTCCGAGCGGACCTCCAGGAACATGGTTTCCCCGCCCGCATCGCGCGCCAGGGTCATGAGGTCGTCAAGAAGCGCACCGCCCAGGCCCTGCCCGCGCACCGCCTGCGCGACCGCGAGGGTGAGGATTTCGGCTTCCACTCCCAGGCTCACCCCGCCGGCCGCCAGGATGGGCGGGTGGAGATCGTCAAGCGCATTAATAGAAGGAGCGTTTGGTGTGGCGGCTTCCGGCACGGCCGCAGCGGCAGTGCGCGGAAACGCCGCCGCTCCGCCGCGCTCCGCAACTTCCCGCGGGGGTTCCACCGTGTAGAGCAGGTAGGCTTCGCTGCTGGCCCGCAGCGCTTGCTCCCAGGCCCCGCGCGGCCAGGCTTCGCGCGCGCCAAATTGCGCGGCATCGAAACGCGCCAGGTCACGCGCCCAAGACGGGTCGGCCACCACGCGCCGCACCGGCACATCGCGCCAGTGCCGCGGCATCTCACTCCCCATCGCGCGCCTAGCTGCCGAGGTAACCGCTGCCCGCCGGCTGGGCCACGCCCTGCGCGATATCGGGGCGGCGCAAATATTGCGGCTCGGTATCGAGCGCCTCGCCCGCCGCCAACTTCGCGCCCGCGCGCGCCACCATGAGCTCCGGTTCGCATTCCACCACGCGCGCCCCGCTCAGTTCCGGATACATATCCCCATGGGATACGACGACGCTGGTATGTTCGCCGCGCAGCGCAGGTACCTCGGCCGGGCGGATAATGCGGGGGCCATCCGTGACGGTGAGTTCGCCGCGCGCCGCGCTCTGGGCAGCCGGTGCTACTTCTGCGCTCAGCACATACAGTTCCTTACGCCGGGCATCGATAACCGCGAGCGCGCGGGTAGCTCCCTCGCGCAGCGTGCCCAGGGCCCGCACTTCCAGGGAGGAAACGCCGTAGAGGGGCACATCCCAGGCGAAAGCGAGGGTGCGGGCGGTCACCAAGCCGGCACGCAGCCCGGTAAAGGCCCCGGGCCCGGTTCCCGCCACGATGGCATCGGCGCGTTCCACCCCGGCTGCTTCCAGGACTGCCTTGACCATCGGGGTGAGAGTTTCAGCGTGGTGGCGCGAATCCGGGGACACCTCGCGGGCCAGAGTGGCGATCTGCCCGGCGGCGCCGTCGTTCCCAAAATGTTCCACGCGGACCAGGCCCACCACGGATAGGTCGCTGGTATCAATGGTCAAAATATTCATGAAGCATTCTCCTGGTGGTACGAGGCGAGCAGGTCGGCGGCGAGCTGGCGCGAACGCGGGCCGGAAGCGCGCAGGCTGAGGGTGCGGGGCGAATCGACGTACAGGTCGAGCACATCGCTGCCGGCCGCGGCGCCGACGGGCCGTTCAATATCAATATCGAGGCGGTCATTGGTGAGGACCTCGGTTTTGCCTTCGCCCCATTCCACCACGGTGGCGGATTCTTCCAGGGAGGAATCCAGGTCCAGGGCGTCCAGTTCTTCCAGGGAGGTGAGGCGGTAGGCGTCCACGTGGACGAGGTCGGGGCCGCCGGCCCGCGAGCGGTGCACATTGGCGATCACGAACGTCGGGGAGGTGACGCGCCCGCCCACGTTCATGCCTTCCGCGATTCCGCGGGTCATTGTGGTTTTTCCGGCGCCCAGCGGCCCGTTGAGCATGATGAGGTCGCCGCCGCGCAGGAGCTTTCCGAGGGCGCAGCCAACGGCGTGCATCGCCTCGGCGTCCTCAATAAGGATCTTCTCAGTCACCGTGCTATTCTACGTCGCTTCGCGGGCGCGGGCGTAGGGCGTGCGGGTGCCTACTTCACGTACAAGCGCGGGACCCGGGCGGCCACGCGGGTAATAATCTCATAAGAAATCGTGCCGCTGGCCAGTGCCCATTGCGCGGCGCTCACTTCCCCGCGGGCCGGGTCGCCGAAGAGCACCACGGGGGTGCCGGCCGGCAGCGGCCCATCCAGGCGCACCACAAACTGATCCATGCACACCCGCCCGGTGATGGGCGCGCGCTGAGCGGCCGGCCCCTCCCCGACCGTCACATAGCCCTTATTGGACAGCGCCCGCGGAACCCCATCGGCATATCCGAGCGGTACGACGCCGAGCACGGCCCCGTCCTCAACAACGGCCGTGTGCCCGTAAGAAACGCCGGCGCGGTGGGAAAGCTGGCGGGTGGTGAGAAGCTCGGATTCCAGGCGCATGGCGGGGCGCAGGCCCAGGTCGGAGGCGAGGGTGCGGCGCGGTTCGGGGCTGAGCCCGTAGAGGATAATGCCGGGGCGCACCATATCGTAGCGGGCTCCCGGGTGCCAGAGCACCCCGCTGGAGGCGGAAAGGTGGGCCAGGCGCGGGGTGAGGCTGGCGCGGGTGGCGAGGCGGCGGGCTTCGTCGAAAACGGCGATTTGGCTGGTGGTGGCATCGCTATCCGGGTCATCCGCGCAGGCCAGGTGGCTCCAGATGCCAACGACTTCGAGGCGCCCGGCCTGTTGGTGTGTGGCGAGGAGTTGTGCGGCCGCGGGGATATCTTCCAGGTTGAAGCCCTCGCGGGTCATGCCGCTATCCACGCTCAGGTGAACCCGGGCGGTGTGGCCGGTAGCCTGAGCGGCCCGCGCCACCGCCTCAATCATCCAGGTATCCCCCACCGAGAGTTCAATCCCCGCTTCGAGTGCTGGGGCGAGATCACTATCGGGGGTGTAAATCCAGGAGAACACCGGGGGCAGGGCCGGGTGGCCGGCTAGTGCTTCACCTTCGGTAGGCTGCTCCCCCCATTCCCGGACCAGCGCGAGCGCTTCGGCAACTTGGGCAACCCCCAGGTAGTCCGCTCCCGCGCGCGCGAATGCGCGCGCGGCGGGAAGCAACCCGTGGCCGTAGGCATCACCTTTGATAACCGCCATGATTTTCTGGCCCGTGAGATGGGCCCGTACCCGGGTGAGGTTCTGCTCGAGCGCACCCAGGCTGATGGTAGCTCGGGAGGTGAAAACTGCGGGATCAAGGCTAAACATGGTGTTCTTCCTGTTGAGGCGCGGATAGGAGTGCGGGGCGGGACTGGCGAGCTGCGGCGCGCTGGTCACCTGCGGGCGAGCCGCGCTGCGAGCTGCCGGCCGCGGGCCGCGGCGCGGGCGTGCCTGTATTCTACGCGCCGCCCAGAATCTGGCCGATGACCTCCGGGATGCGCGCGGCGATCTGGGCTGCACTGATAGGCCGGCCCGGCGCGGGCGCGGGCTCCCCGAGCGCGCCCCGCGCCGGCGCGGCGAAAGGTGTTCCGGCCGCGAGCGCGGCAGCGCGGGCATGAACGTGCAGGGCAGCGGCCGCAATACGGGCGGCCGCCCCGGGTGCCAGGCAGGCAGTCGCAGCGGGTGCATCGATTGCGGTGGGCCCGCCCGCGCCATCTGCCGGCTCGGTGAGTTCAGTGTGCCCCGCAACCTCCGTGTGCTCGCCAACCACAGCGTGCTGAGCGAGCATGGCTCCGATGAGCCCGGCCAGCACATCGCCAGCCCCGGCCACGGCGCGCCAGCCCGGCGCCCCGCCCTGGGCGTAGCACTGTCCGCTCGGGCTGGCCACCACATCAACGGATCCCTTGAGCACCACCGTCGCCCCCAACCGGGCCGCCAGAGCCCGCGCGGCCGCCACCGGGCAGGACTCAATCACCGCGCGGCTAAAAGGCCTGCCATCCCCGTCGCGGAGATCCAGTTGCGCGGCGAGTAGGGTGGCTTCCCCGGCGTGCGGGGTGAGCACCACGTGCTCGCCGAACCGCACGCCCGCCCGCGCCGCCATATCGGCGATGGTGGGCAGAGCGCCGGCATCCACAACCACCGGGGACCCGTCTTTAAGCGCGGCGTGCAGGAGGGCCGGTGCTCCCGGAGGATCGCCCGAACCAACCGCGAGGGCCTGGATCCGCCCCGGGGCCGCCACCACTTCCGGATGCGCGGTGATAACCAGCTCCGCGACCTCATTCTCACCGAGGTAACGTACCATCCCGGGTCCCGCCGCGAGAGCGGCCGTCGTCGTTAATAAACCCGCACCCGGGTACTGCACCGAACCGGACACGATCCCCACCACGCCGCGGGTGTATTTGTGGTCGTCCGCGCCGGGGACCTGCCACAGGTCCGCCACATCGGAATCACCCAGGCGCAGCACGGATGGTTCGCCCAGGTGAGGGGCGAAGCCGAGCTCCACCACCTCGATGCGCCCCGCGGCCCGGCGGGCCGGGTCGAGCACCAGCCCGGCCTTGGCTGCTCCCATGGTCACGGTGAGGTGGGCGGAGAGGTAGGGGCCGGGCAGGGCGCCGTCGTCCGCCCCGATCCCGGAGGGAGTATCCACCGCGACCACGAGCGGTTCCACCGGGCTGGCCAGACGCTCGGATTCCAGCGCGGCAAGCCACGAAGCCAGCGGTTCGCGCGCCGGCCCACGCGCCCCGATGCCGAGCAGCCCGTCCACCCAGACGGCGCTGCGGCGCGCGAGCTCAACCGCCTGCGCCGCGCTGGCCTCGCGGATGAGGGTGCCGCCGGCGCGCTCCAAAGCCTGCGCCCCCGCGCGGTGATAAGCAGGCAGCGGAAGCGCCGCCACCACGGTGGCCCCGCGCCGCGCCAGATATGCACCGGCGTAGAGGGCGTCCCCGCCGTTATTACCCGCCCCGGCAAAAATCGCGATGCGGGTCCCGCTCACGCGGATGGAGCGACGGCGCAGCTCCCAAATAATCGCATTCGCGAGCGCCCGAGCGGCCCGGGCCATGAGCGGCTCGCCGGCCGCCAACAGGGGTTCTTCCGCGGCTCGCACGGTCGCGGCATCATAGGTACGCAACATACTGGTATGGTAACGCGCGCCCGCGCACCCGGAGCTGGGCCGGCGCGGTCACGAACCGCAAGCGGAGCCGCGCACCTGCGCCGCGATACCCGCGCCCGCGCACCCCGCCGCCCAGCTAGTAGGCTGGCCCCATGGAGTCCAACCGTCACCTCGTCACCTTCACGCACGACGAATGGAGCGCCCTCGCCAAGAACGCGCCCCTCCCCCTCACGCACACGGATGTGCGGCACCTGAAAGCCCTGGGCGACCCGATTGACCTGGCCGAAGCGGATGCTATTTACCGCCCGCTCTCCGCGCTGCTGCAAATGTACGCCCAGGAAATCGGCGATCTGCACCGCAAAACTTCGGATTTTTTGGGTTTGCGCGAACAGCGCACGCCTTTTGTGATCGGTATTGCCGGTTCGGTTGCGGTAGGAAAATCGACGACGGCGCGACTTCTCCAAGAGTTGCTTCGGCGCTGGCCCTACACACCCCGCGTGGACCTGGTGACCACGGATGGCTTCCTCTACCCCAATGCGGTGCTGGAAGAGCGCAGCCTCATGGACCGCAAGGGTTTCCCGGAATCCTATGATCACGCCGCGCTTCTTGATTTTCTGCGGCGGGTCAAATCCGGGGAGGACCGCGTGGAGGTGCCCCGCTACGATCACGTTATTTACGATATTGTGCCCGGTCAGCACCAGGTGGTGGCCCACCCGGATATTCTCATCCTGGAAGGGCTCAATGTGCTCCAGCCGCCACTGCTGGCAGCCGGCTGGCCGAACAGGAATGCCGGGGACGGCACCGCGGCCGGCAAGCGAGCTGATTCGCGGCCCGGCGCCCCCGCGCGCGTGACTCCCACGGATGCCGCTTTCTACACCGGGAACCTCACCGCCGTTTCCGATTTCTTCGACGTCTCGATTTACGTGGACGCTTCCCCGGAAGATCTGGAAACCTGGTATCTCTCGCGTATTTTCAAATTGCGCGACGTCGCTTTTAATCTGCCCGGCGCCTATTTCCACCAATTTGCGGATATGCCGGACGCCGAGCTGCGGGCCCGCTCCCTTGACATCTGGAACGCCATCAACCTGCCCAATTTGCTGGAGAATATTCAGCCCACCCGCGAGCGCGCCGATATTATGCTCTGCAAGGGCGCCGACCACCGGGTCCAGCGCATTCACCTGCGTAAGTTGTAGCCGCCCGGCCCATAGCTAGGCTGCGCCCCGGCCAGCAGCGTAGGCGGGCCGGGGCGCAAGCTACCTGGCGGCGGCGTCGTAAAAAATACTGCGCGGCGCGCACCGCAAAAGTTATAGCGCGAGGTTCGTGGCGACCACGTCCGCGAGTTCGTGCGCCACGGCGTCTGCCTCCTCCTGGGTGGCGGCTTCGACCATGACGCGCACCAGCGGCTCGGTGCCCGAGGGGCGCAGCAGCACCCGGCCGGTCTCCCCTAGGCGCTCCTCGGCCTCGCGGACCGCGCGCTGGACCTGCTCGTTTGTGGAAGCCGCGGCTTTATCCACATTTGGCACGTTGACGAGGATTTGCGGGAGGCGGGTGACCACGCTGGCCAGCTCTTTCAGGCTGCGCCCGGATGCCGCGACCTGCTGGGCGAGGAGCAGGCTGGTGAGGGAGCCGTCACCGGTGGTGGCTTTTTCGAGGGAGATGACGTGGCCGGATTGTTCGCCGCCCAGGCTGTAGCCCCCGCGGCGCATTTCTTCGAGGACGTAGCGGTCCCCGACCCCGGTTTGGATCGTGCGCACGCCGTGCTCCTTCATGGCCAGGAGCAGGCCGAGGTTGGACATGACCGTGACGACGAGGGTGTCTTTCGCGAGTTTGCCGGCGTCTTTGAGGGCGAGGGCGAGGATCGCCATGATTTGATCGCCGTCCACAAGCTCGCCTTCGTGATCGACCGCGAGGCAGCGGTCCGCGTCGCCGTCGAAAGCCACCCCGAAATCGGCGTCGTTATCCACGACCGCGCGCTGGAGGGCTTCCGGGTGGGTGGAGCCGCAGCCGTCGTTAATGTTGTATCCGGAAGGATCGGCGTTAATAACAATAACCTTCGCTCCGGCGCGGCGCAGCGCCTCGGGTGCGATAGCGGAGGTGGCACCGTTCGCGCAATCGGTGACGATGGTCAGGCCGTCCAGCCGGGTGGTGATCGCGGTGGTGAGGTGGTCGAGGTAGAGGCGATCCCCGAATTCCGCGGTATCGCTAATGCGGCCGATGCCGGCGCCGGTGGGGCGGCCCCAGTCCGTGCCGAGGAGTTCTTCGATTTCGTCTTCGAGGCTGTCTTCGAGTTTGAAGCCGCCTTTGGCGAAGAATTTAATGCCGTTGTCCTGCATGGGGTTGTGGGAAGCGGAGATCATGACGCCCAGGTCATAGCCGCCTTCCGCGGTGAGGAAGGCGATGCCGGGGGTGGGAATAACGTCCACGTGTTCCACGTCCACCCCGGCGCCGGCGAGCCCGGCCGCCACCGCCTGGGACAGCATCCCGCCCGAGACGCGCGAATCCTGGCCGATGACCGCGCGCGGGCGGCCTTCCCCGTCGAATTCGCGGGTGAGGACCCGGGCCGCGGCTTCACCCAATTTCACGGCGAGGTCCGCCGTGAGTGCGCGGTTTGCGAGTCCGCGGACGCCGTCTGTTCCAAAAAGTCGTGGCATTACTCAGCCTTTCGCCGGGGCGCGGCCGGTGCCGCACCTATGTGCTTCCCTCTGTTCTACTTCGCCCGCGGGGCCCGGAACCGGGGCGGCTGTGGAGCTTGTTGAAGCTGGCCGGCCTGGTTGGCACCGCGGGTGCGCTGTGTTCTACTGTAACGCGCGCGGCCGGCCGGCGGAAAAAGGAACGCGGGGTGGACGCGGGGTGGCCAAACGGCGCGCGGAGCACAGCGAACCGCGCACCGCGAACAGCAAACAGCGAACGGAGCACAAGCACCCCTCACACAAGCACCTCGAGCACGCCATATACAACAAGGGAGGCCCCGAAGTAGGACCTCCCTTGTAAAAACTGAGCGCTGCGCCGAAGTGGCGCATAACGCCGAAGCTTAACGCTTGGAGAACTGCGAAGCCTTGCGGGCCTTCTTCAGGCCGGCCTTCTTGCGTTCCACCGCGCGAGCATCGCGGGTGAGGTAACCGGCCTTCTTGAGGGCCGGGCGATTCGCTTCGCGGTCAATTTCGTTGAGGGCGCGGGCGATGCCAAGACGCAGCGCACCGGCCTGGCCGGAAATGCCACCGCCGTTGATACGGGCGATAACATCGAAACGGCCTTCGAGATCGAGCAGGGTGAAGGGGGACTTCACGAGCTGCTGATGGATTTTGTTGGGGAAGTAATCGGCCAGGTCGCGGCCGTTCACCTTCCATTCCCCGGAGCCGGGGACGAGCCGGACGCGGGCAACGGCTTCCTTGCGGCGGCCGAGTGCCTGACCCGGGACAGCGGCGGATACACCCTGACCGACCTTGGGGGTTTCGGTCTCTGTGGTGTAGGAGCCGCTGAACTCCTCCTCCACCTGGGTGTCAATTTGAGTTTCTGACATTGATGTAAATCCTGTTCCGAAAAAAGCGGCCGAACGCGACTCGCTTATTGGGCGATCTTCTTCAGCTCGTAAGGTTCGGGCTTCTGAGCTCCGTGCGGATGCTCAGCGCCGGCGAAAACCTTCAGCTTCTTCAGCTGCTGACGGCCGAGAGATGTGTGCGGAAGCATGCCGCGCACCGCCTTAATAACGGCCTGCTCGGGATTCGAGGCAAGGAGTTCGGCGTACGAGGTGGCCTTGAGGCCCCCCGGGTAACCGGAATGCCGGTAAGCCATCTTCTGCGTTGCCTTGCTTCCCGTGAGGGTCACCTTGCTCGCATTCGTGATAATAACGAAATCGCCGGTATCCATGTGAGGAGCAAAATTCGGTTTGTGCTTCCCACGGAGCAGGGCGGCAACCTGAGCTGCCAAACGCCCGAGGACAACATCGGTGGCGTCAATGATGTACCACTTCTTCTCAATGTCGCCGGGCTTAGGAGTGTACGTGCGCACGTGCGTAGCCTTCGTTTCTGATATTGGTTCCGAACATCCGCCGTGGTGGCGGGCGAAACCGTAACGGTCAAAAGTTAGATGTGCCCTTCACAGCGCGCGACGAGTGGGAATAAGCATCGCGCCGATGGTATGGACAACAACGCTCTATCATACCCGTAGCTCCTATGTCGGTCAAAGCTTTGCCGGCGCTGTGAGGTACTCCACCGGCGCTTTAGCGCGGGAAAGTACGACGACGCCGCACCGGCCCGCCGCCTCGCTTTCTTGCGCGCCGCGGCAGTGCGGGTGGGCGCTAGAGAAGCGGGCATGACAGAAACGGGCATGACAGGATCTGGCATGACAGGATCTGGCATTACAGGATCTGGCATTACAGAATCGGGGTGGGCAGGTCCACCACGGGTTCGGCCCGGCCTTCTGTGACCCACAGGCGCACATGCGGCGCGGTGATTGCCAGCACCACCAGCACCGAGATCCCGGCCGGGTACATGGCCGCGGTTTCCCCCGTGGTTGCAAGCAATAGGTAGAGCAGGGCGATACCCGCTTCGCAGGCAAGGAAGAGTACCCAGGCCACTCGGGAATGGTTGGCCACCCCGAACAGGAGCAGCAGCATAACCAGGTAGAGCACCACATCCACCGCGGAAGCCGGAAGCATATCGGTGACCAGCGCGGCGCCCAGCAGCACCGTGATCGCGACAGCGGAAAAGAGCAGGGCCCCGGGCGGGACGCGGTGTTCAGCCGCGATGCGCGCCAGCTCGGTGGCTTTTTCCGCCATGGCACTGGAATTGCGCCACCCGGGTTTGCCAGCCGGGCCGGTTTGCCGGCGCCGGCCCTGGTATCCCGAACCCTGCCGACCCGCGCGCGGATGGCTAGAGCGCCCGCGGCCCGGCTGCGCCGTCGTACCATTACCGGAACCGCGCTCACCGCACGTTCCCTCACCGCATGCTTCCTCACCGCACGTTCCCTCGGCATCGGGGAGGGCCAACTCTAGCTCCTCTTCCAGTTCCAGCCCCTCCTCCAGGCGCGCGGCCGCGCCGGTGACATCGAGGATGGGAAGATCGCCGTCGGTTTGAATCTCATCCCCGCCGCCGTTACGCGAGCTATAGGCGTTGAAATACTGCTCGATCACGCTCACGTGACTATCGGGATCCGCGTAGCGCACCGTATTGATAATGAAATCCCGCTCCGCATCAATATTCGGATCGATTTTGTGGGTGAATTGCCCGGTGAAAATAGACAGACCCACGCTGCGATCAAAGGTTCCGGCGGCGAGCCAGGTGATGCGTTCCCCACCCGGAAGCGTCCAATCCGGCGGGCAGCGCCAGAAGCGCACATGGTGGCGCCGGGCCGCATTGCCATCCACTTCCTGCTGGTAGGCGAATTCTTGTTTCCGGGAAAACAAATACAGATCGGAGACCGGTGCGGAAGGATAGGAGCGGCGCAGTACCGCGGCCACAATTATCCGCCAAGAGGTGCGGAAAGTAATGGGTTCGGCTTCGATCCAGCCGGCGGCCCGCATGGCCGCGTGAATATCCGCCTCGCTGCCCTCCCAGCCGATATTGACCGGGTCCCCGAGGATGCCGTCCGCCGTTTTGGTGCGCCCGAAGAAATAATCCGGCACGTACATGAGCGAAAACAGCTGGTGCAGACGCGGAAAAGCGAAATACGCCGCGAGCGCCCAAAATACCAGCAGGTGCAGCCACCACAGCGGCTGCCCAGGAAGCCCGCGCAGCAAAAGCAGCACGGCCAGCCAGAAACTATAAATCAGGGCGACGACGACGAACAGCCCCGCCAAGACCGCATATAAAGGGAAGCCCCGCCGCAGCCGCTGCCGGGGCAGGCGGGTATAGGCGGGCGGGCGCGCGGGAACCGGCCAGCGCTGATCAGCGCTGTGCCGCACCGAGAGCACCGGCGTTGTTTGCCCGACATCGCTTTGTTCCTGAGTCACGCCTTGATTTTACTCGGCGCCTACGACACATTAAATCGGCCTGAATGGAAGGCGCTCACCGCGCACACTACAGCGCAGGCAACTTCCGCTGCAGCTGCGTGCGGAGCAGCGGCGGCACGTTTCACCGCGCCAAGTGCGCGCAACGGTAGCGCCCGGCTAATCCTCGAGCAGGGTGCGGATGGCCCGGGATGCCGTGGCGCGCGCGGCCCACTGGGCCGGTTCGGGATAGTTCACTTTTTCCAAGGTGAGGGGATGGGGCGGGGCCACCACCACTTCCCCGTCGCGGCTCGCTTCACGCAGGCGGCGGAGTGGCCAGGCGGCGTCGCGTTGCCCCTCACCCACCCGGAGCAAGGAGCCGACCAGGGTCCGCACCATCGAATGGCAGAAAGCGTCGGCCACCGCGTGGATGGTTACCAGCTCGCCTTCTTCAGCCACGTCCAGGGCCAGGAGCTCGCGGACCGTCGTCGCCCCCGGGCGCGGTTTGCAATAGGAGAGAAAATCATGCTCGCCCAGGAGGGAGGCCGCGGCCTCCCGCATCGCGTTGAGGTCAAGCGGGCCGGCCAGCCAGAGGACGTCGCGTCGTCGTAAGGGATCAAAGTGACCCACCGCAATGCGGTACGTGTATTCGCGCGACACCGCAGAAAAACGCGCGTCGAAATCGGGGGAAACTTCGCGGGCGCTGTGGAGCACAATATCGGCACTCCCCCGCGGGCCGCTCGCACCGCGCGCGAGCAGGCCCTGCACGCGCCGCACCAGCACCCGGGTGGGGTCATCTTGAGAACGCCCCGCCACCGAGGCGAGCGCAGCGCGCGGCACATCCACATGGGCGACCTGCCCGCGGGCATGCACCCCGGCGTCGGTGCGCCCGGCAACGGTGAGGGCGACCGGCACGCGCAGCACCGTGGCGAGGGCTTCGGTGAGGGTGCCTTCCACGGTGCGCAGGCCGGGCTGCGCCGCCCAACCGTGAAATTCGGTACCGTCGTAGGAAAGATCAAGCCGAAGCCGAAGGTTTTGCGCTAGCGTGTCACTCATGGATCCAGTTTCCCACGCCGAGCCCTCCGCCCGCATACCCGCGAGCCGCGTACCTGAGAGCAGCGTGCCCGAAGGCCGCGTAGCTAAGGGCCGTGTACTCGAAAGCGAGGAGCCGGCTCTCCCGCTCGGCACCGCACCGCTGTACGCGAGTGCACCCAGCCCGGAGGATGCCGCGAACGCCACCACCGCGGCCGCTGTTTCCGGACCGCGCACATTCGCGGTTGATTGCGGCGGGGGCGGCATCAAAACGGCGCTGCTGGACGCGGCCGGCACCCAGATCGGACCGGCCCGGCGCACCCCGGTCCGCTACCCCTTCTCCCCCGCGGCCCTGGAAAATATCATCGCTGCGGATGCCGCCGCACTACGCGCCGAGGGCTGCGATTTCGAGCGCCTCACGGTGGGAATGCCGGGGATGCTCCGCCACGGCGTGGTGGTTTATACCCCGCATTACATTCGCCGCGCCGGCCCGCATACCCGCCTCGACCCCGAGATGGAAGCCGCCTGGAACGGCCTGGATATTCGCGCTGCCCTCGCCACGCGTTTTTCCCGGCCCACCCTGGTGCTCAACGACGCCGAGGTAGCCGCCGCCGCAACCGTGACCGGCAAGGGTCTGGAAGTGGTGCTCACCTTCGGAACCGGCTTGGGCAATGCCATTGTTGATAACGGGGTGCTGGCCCCCCACCTGGAGTTTTCGCATGCCCCGCTGCGCTGGGGCCTCACCTACGATGATGTGATCGGCGAAATCGAGCGCATCCGCCTGGGCGATGCCGCGTGGAGCCGGCAGGTGGCCCGCGCTATCGAGTCGCTCTACCCGGTGATCCGCTGGGACACCCTCTACCTCGGGGGCGGCAACGCGGCACGCATCACCGAAAGCGTGCGCGAACGCCTAAGCGGTTCGGTGGTCTTTATTCCGAATGCCGCCGGGATGAGTGGCGGCGTGCGCGCCTGGGATCTGGTGGCCACCTCCGAGCGGGCCCGCGCGGAACAGTAAGGTAAATAGAGAGTCCGCAGCTCCCTCCACAAAAAGCAACTCCACAACAGCGAGCCCCACAGGATGCAACCTCACGACATCAAAACAATTTCTTAACGTAGCTGCCGTTGCACTTTGATTTCAGGCAGACAAGGCGACCGCCCCACGTGAATCTCACTAGCCTCACGGGCTTCAATAGTCACACCAACCCCTGGGGAGGGGGTATCTGTTTTCAGGGCTGTACTTCGTATGTACAACATACGCAGTACATCTCGGAAAAATACACCCCGCCCCGGCCGGCGCGGCGGTCCAGCGCGGTGATCCAGCGCGGTGATCTCGATCCGCGGGTAAGCCAGGCGGTCCAACTAGGCAAAGTGTGAGTCCGGGACATCGCCTCCCACAGGGTGTGCTTAAGGAATACAAAATCACCCCGAAACGGTACTCTCCCACACACTTTGATTCCGGGCACGGTTCACGGCAGTTCCGGGACGGATCCAAGCCAAGGACACGCCGTCATTAGACCCACTTTTGTCTATTAACCCCCGCAGGCAGCGAAAAGGGCTCCGGAAACTCACGTTTCCGAAGCCCTTTTCTCAAGCTTCTAGGCCGCCCGGTTAGTCAAGCAACCGGACTTCCCGCAGGCGCTTACTTAGCTTCTTCGGCCTTCTCGGCTTCCGCAGCTTCGTCCGCGCTGGCAGCCGATTCAGCAGATGCGGCGCTTTCCGCCGAAGCGGCGCTCTCGGCAGACTCAGCCGATTCCGCAGATTCCGCGCTTTCAGCAGACTCAGCGGATTCCGCCGACTCAGCCGACTCGGCTTCTTCCGCGGCAGCGGCACGCTCAGCGGCCTTTTCCGCTTCCTTGACAACCGCCTGCTTCGGGGAAACCTTCTCGGTCACCAGCGAAATAACGGCCATCGGGGTGTTATCACCGCGGCGGTTGCCCACTTTGGTGATGCGGGTGTAGCCACCCTCGCGTTCCGCGAACAGCGGGGCGAGTTCCTCGAAGAGGATGTAGGCGGTTTCACGATCGCCCAGCACCTTGAGGGCCAGGCGGCGATTGTGGGTATCCCCCTTCTTCGCCTTCGTGATGAGCTTTTCGATGTGGGGACGCACCGCGCGAGCCTTCGCTTCGGTGGTCTTGATCGACGTGTGATGAATAAGTTCCTTGCACAGGTTGGCAAGAATCTTGCGCTGGTGGGCGGGGCTACCGCCGAGGCGCGGACCCTTGGTGGGCTTAGGCATTGTCTACTCCTAGTAAATTATGTGGCTGCTCAGGCCTGAGAATCGTCGCTGAACTGCATCCCGAAATCATCGAATCCGCCACCGAGGAAGCTCGATCCGGAATCCTTGAGGCTCAGGTCCATCTTCGCCAGTTCATCCTTGACATCATCGATGGACTTCGCCCCGAAGTTGCGAATATCGAGCAGGTCGGCTTCCGAACGCTGCACCAGTTCCCCAATGGTGTGGATACCTTCGCGCTGCAGGCAGTTCTGGGAACGTGCGGGCAGGTTGAGGATGGTGATCGGACGCTGCAGATCCGAGGAGCGCTGCTCGGTCACCGGTGCCGGACCAATTTCGATGCCTTCGGCTTCGTCATTGAGATCCACGGCCAGGCCGAAGAGCTCCACGAGGGTCTTGCCGGCAGAGGCGAGAGCGTCCCGCGGGGTCGTCGATTCCTTGGTTTCCACATCCACCACGAGGCGATCAAAGTCGGTGCGCTGTTCCACACGGGTGGCTTCCACCTTGTAGGAAACCTTGAGCACCGGCGAGTAGATCGAGTCAATCGGAATGCGGCCGATCTCATCGTTATCGCCCTTGTTGAGAGCCGCGGAAACGTAGCCGCGCCCGCGTTCAACCGTGAGGTCGATTTCGAGCTTGCCCTTGTCATTGAGGGTGGCGATATGCAGATCCTGGTTGAGGATCTCCACGCCCGCCGGCGGGGTGATATCCGCGGCGGTTACTTCGCCCGGGCCGGTCTTCCGCAGGTACATGAGGACCGGTTCGTCGTTATCCGAGGAGACAACAAGTTCCTTGAGGTTGAGGATGATTTCCGCAACATCTTCCTTCACACCGGGAATGGTGGAGAACTCATGGAGCACCCCATCGATGCGAATCGAGGTGACCGCAGCACCGGGAATGGAGGACAGCAGGGTACGGCGCAGGGAATTGCCCAGCGTGTACCCGAATCCGGGTTCGAGCGGTTCGAGGACGAACCGGGACCGGAATTCGGAGATCTTATCTTCACTCAGAACGGGACGTTGTGCAATAAGCACGATTCTTTCCTTTCCGCAAACAACCGCTATATGAGGTTTGCGTAGCCTCGCGAAACTCCGTCTGTCCGCGAGGTTCGGGCGCGGTTTTTCCTGTCAAAGCCCGCGCCCTGGGAGGGGTGCCGCAGCGGCCGGGGCCGCTGCGCGCGGCGTCGTCGTTAAGAACGACGACGCAGTTGCGGCCAAACGCGTATTAGACGCGACGGCGCTTGGGCGGGCGGCACCCGTTGAAGGCCTGCGGAGTCACATCGGAAATGGAGGTGACTTCCAGCCCGGAGGCGGTCAGGGAACGGATCGCGGTTTCGCGCCCGGAACCCGGACCCTTGACGAATACATCAACCTTCTTCATGCCCTGTTCCATGGCCTGGCGCGCGGCGTTTTCCGCGGCGAGCTGCGCGGCGTAGGGAGTCGACTTACGCGAGCCCTTGAAGCCAACCATCCCGGAGGACGCGGAAGCGATCACCGCGCCGGTGGGGTCGGTGATGGACACGATGGTGTTATTGAAGGTGGACTTAATGTGGGCCTGACCCACGGTGACATTACGACGCTGATTGCGACGCGGACGGCGCGCACCGGCGTTAGCAGAACGAGTCTGACGAGCCATAATCTATTTCTCCTGAACTACGACGAAGCCTACTTGGCCTTCTTCTTACCGGCCACGGTGCGCTTGGGGCCCTTGCGGGTGCGCGCGTTGGTCTTGGTGCGCTGCCCGTGCACGGGCAGGCCGCGACGGTGACGCAGGCCCTGGTACGAACCGATTTCGATCTTGCGGCGAATATCGGCCTGGACTTCGCGGCGCAGGTCGCCTTCAACCTTGTAGTTCTCGTCGATATGGTTCTTGAGTTTCACCAGATCGTCTTCAGTGAGATCACGCACGCGGGTATCCGGGTTCACCCCGGTAGCGGCGAGGGTCTCGTGGGCGCGGGTGCGTCCAATGCCAAAAATGTAAGTGAGCGCGATCTCAATCCGCTTTTCGCGGGGGAGATCAACGCCGGAGAGACGTGCCAATTTCTTAGCTCCCTTAGTTATGCCGGAGGTGTCGGGCACTGCTGTTCCCACGGGTCTCTAATCCGTGAGCCCCGGCCTCCGGACCGGGGGTTGCCTTGCGGCTAACAGTGCTGGTGCAACGGGGCTTTAGCCCTGACGCTGCTTATGGCGCGGATTCGAGCTGCAGATCACCATGACGCGACCGTGGCGCCGAATGACCTTGCAGTTATCGCAAATGCGCTTAACGCTCGGCTTGACCTTCATGAATAACTTTCCTTGTTGATCACTTGTAGCGGTAGACAATCCGCCCGCGGTTCAGGTCATAGGGCGTGAGCTCTACAACCACCCGATCCTCGGGCAGGATACGAATGTAGTGCTGACGCATTTTGCCGGAAATATGGGCCAGAACTTCGTGCCCGTTTTCCAGCTCGACCTTGAACATCGCGTTGGGCAGCGCTTCGATCACGCTACCTTCAACTTCGATGACGCCGTCTTTCTTCGCCATGTTCCTCGCTAACAGTGTTGCCCGCACCGGATTGTGCGGGACATCAAAATCGGTGCGCAAGCGTGCGCCATACGGGCACACGGCACCGACGTTCAATACTACTGCACGAAGCCGCCCCTACGTAAGGGGCGGCAGCGATGTTATGGGTCACGTGTAGTGCGAGAATTGCGCGGGGAACGGTTGTGCGCGGTGCACTTTTAGTACGACGGCGCAGCTGCGGCGCGCAGGCCCTTAGCCCAGAACCGCACACCTTCAGTACGACGGCGCGGCTTAGTCCCCGAGGGGTACCGGCACCACGCCGTACTTAGCGAGGCGGGCCGCTCCCCCATCGGGCTCGTTGAGCACCCAGATACCTCCGGCGTGCTTGGCGATTTGGCTTTCCCAATGGCAGGCATCCTGGCCGTCCGCGGTTTTAACCGTCCAGCCATCGGCCAGGGTGATATTCTCCTGGGAGCCTGCGGTAAGAATCGGTTCGATGCACAGCACCATGCCGGCCTTGAGCCGGGGCCCGCGCCCGCGGGTGCGGTAGTTGAAGACCGTGGGGTCTTCGTGCATGGCCCGCCCGATGCCGTGCCCGGTGAATTCTTCCACGATGCCCGGTTCGGGATCTTGGGCTACCACGAAATCGTCGATAGCCGCCCCGATATCGGATACAAATTTTCCGGTGGCCATCGCGGCGATACCCACCCACATGGATTCTTCCGTAATATCGGAGAGCCGCTGGCGGGCGGCCATCTGCTTCTCATCCCCACCCGGAAGAACAATGGAGAAACAGGAATCCCCATTCCAGCCGTTGAGGAGCGCCCCGCAGTCGAAGGAGACCAAGTCTCCCGGCTCCAGGATTTCCTCTTCGCTGGGGATACCGTGCACCACGGTGTTATTCACCGAGATGCAGGTCTGGGCCGGGTAATCGTAATACCCGTAAAAATTCGAGACGGCCCCGTGTGCCTCCAAGACGGCCTTGGCGCGCTGGTCGAGCTGCGCCGTCGACATTCCGGCTTTCACGTGGGCGCGCAAGTCATCGTGAATCGCGCGCACCACGAGCGCGGCCTGGCGCATGCCCAGGATATCCGCCTCGCTGCGAAGATTAATCATCGGTGCGCCTACCGGCCCAGGAAATCGCGCAGCGCGCTATCAATCGCGGCCGCGACTTCCTCCACGGTACCCAGGCCATTGACGGAGACCACGAGCCCGCGGCTGGCGTAGGCGTCGATAATCGGCTTGGTGGTGGCGTGGTACACCTCGATGCGGTGGCGGATAACATCCTCGGTATCATCGGCACGGCCCTGCTCGAGGGCGCGCCCGAGGAGGCGCTGGACCACCACGTCGTCGTCGGCCTGCAATTCCACCACGGCGTCCACGTTCTTCTCACCGAGCATGGCATCCAGGGCGCTCACCTGGTCGAGGTTGCGAGGGTAGCCATCCAGGAGGAAACCGGCGGCCGCATCGGCTTCGCCCAGGCGCTCCTCCACCATCTGGTTGGTGACGGAATCAGGAACCAGCTCGCCCTTTTCCGAATAGGAGGCCGCCAGGCGCCCGAGTTCATCCTGGGCCTTGGCGTGCGCGCGGAACAGGTCACCGGTGGAAATCGCCGGGATACCGTAGCGCTGCGCGATACCGGCCGCCTGGGTGCCTTTGCCCGCGCCCGGGGGGCCAACCAAAATCAAACGTACTGACATGAGTGGCACCTTTCTGTGTTATCGATGCGGAGCGCCCGCGCGCCCCGCCTGAAAGAAGGGGCGAGGCCGCGTTAGCGGATACCGCCGAGGAAGCCTTCGTAGTGGCGCTGCTGGAGCTGGGCGTTGATGTCCTTGACGGTCTGGAGGCCCACACCCACCAGAATCATGATGGAGGTACCGCCGAAACCGGACTGTACGATGCCGAGCGCGCTGAAGAGCAGCAGCGGGATGAGGGCCACGATGGTGAGGTAGGTGGCGCCCACCCAGGTGAGGCGATTCGAAACAAAGTGGAGGTAATCCGCGGTGGGTTTGCCGGCGCGCACATTCGGAATGAAGCCGCCGTACTTCTTCATATTGTCCGCCACTTCGTCTGTATCGAAGGCGATGGAGGTGTAGAAGAAGGTGAAGGCGAAGGTGAGAAGCGCGTAGGTGAGGATATAGGCCCAGCCATTGTGCTGGAAATTGCGCTGGATCCAGATCACCCACGAAGAGTTCTGATTCCCGAAGGTGGAAATCATGGTGGGGAGCATGAGGATCGAGGAAGCGAAGATCACCGGGATAACGTTCGCCATATTGATCTTGATGGGCAGGTAGGTGGTGGACCCGCCGTAGGTGCGCCGGCCGATCACACGCTTGGCGTACTGGACCGGAATGCGGCGCTGGGACTGCTCCACGAAGGTAACAACCAGGGTGATGAGCGCGAAGACCACGATCACGATGAGGAGGGTACCGATGCCGTGCCCGGCGTAGATCTGACCCATCATCGAGGGGAAGCCGGCGCAAATACCCGTGAAGATGAGGATGGACATACCGTTACCCACCCCGCGTTCGGTGATGAGTTCGGCCATCCACATGATGAGGCCGGTGCCGGCCGTCATGGCGAGGATGGTCATGGTGTAGGTCCACCAGGTGGCATTCGGGATCACCGGTTCTTTGCAGCCGGCGAAAAGCGTGAAGTTCGCGGTGGCCACCACAACCGAGGACTGGAGCAGGCCCAGCCCGATGGTGAGGTAGCGGGTGTATTCCGTCAGCTTCGCGGTACCCGACTGCCCCTGCTTATGCAGTTCCTGGAAGCGCGGGATCACCACGCGCAGCAGCTGCACAATAATCGAGGCCGTAATATAGGGCATGATTCCGAGGGCGAAAACGGAGAGCTGCATCATCGCGCCACCTGAGAACAGGTTGAGCATATCGATGAGATCCTGCGCGCCCGACTGCTGCGTGGTGCACTCCCGAATATTACTCAGGCTCACGAACGGAGCCGGGATGAAGCTGCCCAAGCGGTAAATCACCATAATCATCATGGTGAAAAGCAACTTGCGGCGCAGATCCGGGGTGCGGAAAGCAGCTGCGAAAGCCTTAATCAAGATTCCTCCTGATGGTGACGGATCGCGCGGGGCAGTCCGTTATCGTCGAGAACCGTCGGGTGACGGAAATGGGGACAAGCGTATTTTCTGGGAAAGTACGTACGACGGCGCACCGGCCACGCTGCTTATTCGCCACTGAAAGCAATCTTTCCGCAGCAAAGCAATACTTCAGCAGGGCTGCCTGCGCCCAGAAAAAAGCTCGCCCCCGCCATAATAGCGGGGACGAGCAAATTTCGCACTGTTCATCCACAGAGTGTGGGTGAGTGCTCAGTCAAACGGTGGCCGTGCGGCCAGCGCGTATTACTTGGATTCGACCTGCGGCGCGGAGATAGAACCCCCGGCAGCCTCGATCTTTTCCTTAGCCGAATTCGACCACGCTTCCACTTCGACGTCGAGCTTGACGGAAATCTCACCGGTTCCGAGAACCTTGACCGGGGAGTTCTTGCGAACCGCGCCCTTGGCGACGAGATCCGCCGAGGTCACCTTCCCACCTTCGGGGAAGAGCTCGCCGAGCGCCGAAACGTTAATGACCTGGTATTCGACCCGGAACGGGTTCTTGAAACCGCGCAGCTTCGGAAGGCGCATATGCAGCGGCATCTGGCCACCTTCGAAGCCGGGACGCACGGTATTACGTGCCCGGGTACCCTTGGTACCGCGACCGGACGTCTTACCCTTGGATCCTTCACCGCGACCAACGCGAATCTTCGCCTTGTTCGAACCGGGAGCCGGACGCAGGTCGTGCAGCTTAATGATGGAATCCTTTTCTGCTTCCGCCATTAGTCAACCTCCTCCACCGTAACGAGGTGAGCCACGGCGCGAACCATGCCCTTCACCTCGGGGGTATCCTCGCGCACAACGGACTGACCGATCTTGCGCAGACCGAGCGTGCGCAGGGTGTCCTTCTGGCGCTGGATCGCACCAACAACACCCTTCACCTGGGTGATCTTAAGATTTGCCATTACGCACCAACTCCCGCGGCCGCGGCCTCATTTTCCGCCTTGGCGGCTTCGGCCTCTTCGATCTCGCGTTCCTTGGCTTCCGCTTCGGCGCGGGCCCGCAGCATAGCTTCGGGAACGACGCGCTCGATGGGGAGCCCACGCCGGGCGGCAACCGCTTCGGGCTGCTCAAGCTGCTTGAGGGCAGCCACGGTGGCGTGCACGATATTGATCGCGTTCGAGGAACCGAGCGACTTGGAGAGCACATCGTGAATACCCGCGCACTCCATAATGGCGCGCACCGGGCCGCCGGCGATAACGCCGGTACCGGGAGCGGCCGGGCGCAGCAGCACAACGCCGGCGGCGTCTTCGCCCTGCACCACGTGCGGGATGGTCCGCGCGATACGCGGGATGCGGAAGAAGTTCTTCTTCGCTTCCTCGGTACCCTTGGCGATAGCGGCGGGAACTTCGCGGGCCTTGCCGTAGCCGACACCCACGAGGCCGTTGCCGTCGCCCACCACCACGAGGGCGGTGAAGGACATCCGGCGGCCACCCTTGACCGTCTTCGCAACGCGGTTAATGGTCACCACGCGCTCGATATAAGCGTTCTTTTCTTCACCGCGACGGTTGTCACGGCGGTTCTCACGACGGTTGTCACGGCGGCCGCGACGACCTTCGTTGCGATTTTCCCGGCCGTTCTGGGCCGGATCCTGCTGCTCTGCAGCCATTTTCCTCTGCCTTTCCTCAGCCGTTAGAAATCGAGTCCTGCTTCGCGCGCACCTTCGGCGACAGCTGCAACGCGACCGTGGTACTGGTTGCCACCGCGGTCGAAGACCACGGCGCTGATCCCAGCGTCCTTGGCGCGCTGACCGACGCGTTCGCCGACCTTCCGCGCGATTTCTGTCTTGGTACCCTCCGCTTCGCGCAGGTCAGCCTCGTAGGACGAGGCGGCCGCGAGAGTGCGGCCCACGACGTCGTCGATAACCTGGGCGTAAATATGGCGGTTGGAACGCGAAACCACGAGACGCGGCCGCGCGGCGGTACCGGAAATACGCTTGCGCAACCGGAAGTGGCGGCGCGCACGAGCGATGTACTTGCCCTTGCCCTTGATGGTAACAGCCATCACTTACCAGCCTTTCCAGCCTTGCGACGAATAACTTCGTCCGCGTACTTGACACCCTTGCCCTTGTAGGGTTCGGGCTTACGAAGCTTGCGAATCTTCGCTGCGGTTTCACCCACGAGCTGCTTATCGATACCCGAGACCGTGAACTTGGTCGGGGTCGTCACCGTAAAGGTGATACCCTCGGGAGCTTCGAAAAGAATCGTGTGGGAGTAGCCCAGCGAGAATTCGAGATCAGAACCCTTGGCGACCACGCGGTAACCGGTTCCGACGATTTCCATCGCCTTGGTGTACCCGTTGGTGACGCCCTCGATCATATTCGCGACGAGGGTGCGGGTCAGGCCGTGCAGCGAACGCGATTCGCGCTCGTCATTGGGCCGGGTCACCAGAACCGTATTGTCATCAACATTCACCGCGATCGGCTCGGCCACGGAGAGCGCGAGCTGACCTTTGGGGCCCTTGACGGTGACGTCCTGGCCGGAAACCGACACGTCGACGCCGCCGGGGATAGCGATGGGAAGCCTACCAATTCGAGACATTATTGCACCTACTTCCCATTACCAGACGTAAGCGAGGACTTCCCCGCCAACGCCCTTATCCTTGGCCTCGCGGTCCGTCATGAGGCCGGAGGAGGTGGACAAAATAGCCACACCCAGGCCGTCAAGAACGCGCGGCAGGTTCGTGGACTTCGCGTAAACGCGCAGGCCCGGCTTGGAGATGCGCCGGACGCCAGCAAGGGCGCGCTCACGGTTCGATCCGTACTTCAACGTGAGGGTGAGAGTCTTGCCCACCTGGGCACTCTCCACCTCGTAGGAGTCGATGTAGCCTTCGCGCTTCAAGATGTCCGCAATATGGGACTTAATCTTGGAGTACGGCATAGACACCGACTCATGGAACGCCGAATTGGCGTTACGCAGACGCGTCAGCATGTCTGCGATTGGGTCAGTCATTGTCATTTTGGGCTGTGGCCCTTCCTCGTCGCGGTTTCCGATGGACCTGCGACGTAGTCTTTACCAGCTGGACTTCTTAACACCGGGGAGTTCGCCGCGCAGGGCCAACTCACGCAGGCAAATACGGCACAGGCCGAACTTGCGGTAAACGGAATGCGGACGGCCGCACCGGTTGCAACGGGTGTACGCACGAACGGCGAACTTCTGCTTACCGGCGGCCTTTTGCTTCAGAGCGGTCTTTGCCATATTTAGGCCTCCTTGAAGGGGAATCCGAGATGCTTGAGAAGAGCGCGCCCTTCGTCGTCGCTCCCGGCAGAGGTCACCACGGTGATGTCCATACCGCGCACGCGATCAATCTTGTCCTGGTCGATCTCGTGGAACACGGTCTGTTCGGTCAGACCGAAGGTGTAGTTCCCGTTGCCGTCAAACTGCTTGGGCGAAAGGCCGCGGAAGTCGCGGATACGCGGCAGCGCGGTGGAAATAAGCCGGTCGAGGAATTCCCACATGCGGTCACCGCGGATGGTGACGAAGCACCCGATGGCCTGGCCTTCACGCAGCTTAAACTGCGCGATGGACTTCTTGGCCTTGGTGATCATCGGCTTCTGGCCGGTAATCGCCGTCATATCGGCGACGGCGCCGTCGAGTACCTTGGAGTCACGCGCAGCATCACCCACGCCCATATTCACCACGACCTTGACGATCTTGGGAACCTGGTTGACATTGACGTACTTAAATTCTTCCTGGAGTTCCGGGATGATGTGTTCCCGGTACTTCACCTTGAGACGGGGGGTATCGCTCACAGTTCGATTTCCTTCCCGCCGCGGCGTCCGATGCGCTCACGGACAATCTTCTTCTTGCCGTCGCGCTCCACCTCTACCTCGCGGTAGCCCACGCGAATCGGCTTGCCATCGTGAACGAGGGCAACGTTCGAAATGTGAATCGGTGCTTCAACGGTTTCAATACCGCCGGTGGTGCCGCCCCGCGAGGTCTGCCCCACACGCACGTGCTTCTTCACGCGCTGGACGCCTTCCACGATGACGCGATCACGCTTGGTATCAACGGAAAGCACGCGCCCCTGCATACCCTTATCGCGCCCGGCGATAACTTGGACGAGATCATCCTTCTTAATCTTCGCCATTAGATCACCTCCGGAGCCAGCGAAATGATGCGCATGAACTTCGCGTCGCGAAGCTCACGCCCAACGGGCCCGAAGATACGGGTGCCGCGGGGTTCGCCGTCGTTCTTCAACAGCACGGCTGCGTTTTCGTCGAACTTGATGTAGGACCCGTCCTTGCGGCGCGTTTCCTTAACTGCACGGACGACGACCGCCTTGACGACGTCGCCCTTCTTTACGTTTCCGCCCGGAATAGCATCCTTGACGGTGGCGACGATGGTGTCACCAATTCCGGCGTAGCGCCGGCCGGAGCCGCCGAGCACGCGGATGCACAAAAGTTCCTTGGCACCGGTGTTATCGGCGACGCTAAGCCGCGTCTCCTGCTGGATCATGTGTTTCTATCTCCTATTGTCGTGCCGGTTCTCGGATTCGAGCCTTGCCGAACGAATGGGTTCGCGCGAACTGCGCCGGCCCAAACGCCTTTGGCCCACATGCGAGGGCCGCCTGCGTTCAGGCCGGTCACATTCGCTCAAGCTAGGAAAGCCCTAACTACTTCGCCTTCTCGATGATCGTAACGACCCGGAAGTGCTTGGTCGCGGAGAGCGGGCGGGTTTCCATAATGGAAACCAAATCGCCTACGCGAACTTCGTTATTTTCGTCGTGCGCCTTCACTCGCTTGGTGCGGGTAATAACTTTACCGTATAGCGGGTGCTTTACGCGATCTTCAACTTCAACAACAACGGTCTTGTCCATTTTGTCGGAGACCACGTAGCCGCGCAGCGACTTGCGATGATTACGTGTTTCGGTGCTTGCGTTCTCGCTCATCTCATCCTCACTTACTGAGCGGCCGGAGCGGTTCGAATGTTCTTCTCCCGCTCGCTCTTAATGGTGTAAATGCGAGCAATCTCGCGACGAACTTCCCGCAGGCGGCCACTGTCCTCCAGGCGGTGAGTCACCGCCGAGAAGCGGAGGTTGAACAGTTCCTTCTTCGACTCGGCAAGCTTCTCGAGAAGCTCCGCGTCGGTCATCGCGTCGAGTTCCGCGGTGGTCAGTCCCTTAGCCATTACTCAACCTCCTCACGGGTGATAAAGCGGGTCTTGATGGGCAGCTTGTGCTGGGCGCGGCTCATGGCCTCACGGGCGAGAGCCTCATCCACGCCGGCCATTTCGAACATGACCCGGCCGGGCTTGATATTGGCAACCCAGGTTTCCACCGGGCCCTTACCCGAACCCATACGCACGCCGAGCGGCTTCTTGGTGAGCGGGCGATCCGGGAAGATATTGATCCAGATCTTACCGCCACGCTTGACGTGACGCGTCATGGCAATACGGGCTGCTTCAATTTGACGATTGGTGATGTAGGCCGGCTCGAGCGCCTGGATGCCGTATTCACCGAAAGCCAGCTGAGTTCCGCCCTTGGCCATACCCTTACGGTGCGGACGGTGCTGCTTGCGCCATTTAGTACGACGAGGAATCAGCATGAGTTATGCCTCCGTTCCGGTTGATTCCGGCGCGGCCACCGGAGCTTCGGCTCCGGCCGCCGGGCTCTGAGCCTGTTCGCTGCGGGCTTCCCCACGCTGGCCACCGCGACCGCGACCGGCGCCGCGGCGACCGCGACGATCCGAACGGCCCCCGCGCCCACCGCGCGGAGCTTCCGCGAGGCTGCGGTAGTACTCAGCGTCGGTCAGATCACCGCGGTAGATCCACACCTTCACGCCGATGCGGCCGAAGGTGGTACGCGCTTCGTAGAAACCGTAGTTGATATTCGCGCGCAGGGTGTGCAGCGGCACGCGCCCTTCGCGGTAGAACTCGCTACGCGACATTTCGGCGCCACCCAGACGGCCCGAGCACTGCACGCGGATGCCCTTGGCACCGGCGCGCTCGGCGGACTGGATACCCTTGCGCATGGCGCGGCGGAAGGACACGCGCGAGGCGAGCTGTTCCGCGATACCCTGCGCCACGAGCTGGGCGTCAGCTTCCGGGTTCTTCACTTCGAGAATATTGAGCTGCACGGCCTTACCGGTCAGCTTCTCCAGATCAGCGCGGAGGCGATCAGCTTCCGCACCGCGCCGGCCAATGACGATGCCGGGGCGAGCGGTGTGGATATCCACAACCACGCGCTCGGCGCGGCGCTCGATGTGCACGCTGGAAATCCCGGCGCGCTCGAGCGTCTTTTCGATCATGTCACGGATTTTGACATCTTCGAGGACGTAGTCCGAGTAGCGCTGCCCCTTCTTGGTGGAATCAGCGAACCACTTGGAGCGGTGGTCGGTCGTGATGCCGAGACGGAACCCAATAGGGTTGACTTTCTGTCCCACTAGCGGGCCCTCCTCTGGTTCTTGGTCTTGGGCTTCTCGTCGGTAACGATAACGGTGATGTGACTCGTCCGCTTGTTGATGCGGTTCGCCCGGCCCTGGGCACGCGGCTGGATACGCTTCATCGTCGGGCCTTCATCGGCGTAAATTTCGCCAATGAACAGCTCGGACTCATCGAAGCGCTCCCCCGCCTGCTCGGCGGCGTAGCGCGCGTTGGCGATGGCCGACTCCACGATCTTACGAACCGGAGTGGCGGCCGCAAACGGTGCGAACTGCAGTACGTCAATAGCGTCCAGGGCGCGCCGGCCGCGGATGGTGTCCACGACACGACGGGCCTTCATGGGCGACACGCGCACGAAGCGCGCCTGCGCCTTTGCTTCCATAGTTCTGCCTTACTCTCTCGCTCGAGGCCCCGGCTTAGCGCCGGCGGCCCTTTCGGTCGTCCTTGTCGTGCCCGCGGAAGGTGCGGGTCGGGGCGAACTCCCCGAGCTTGTGGCCAACCATGGATTCGGTAATGAATACCGGCACATGCTTGCGTCCATCGTGCACTGCAAAGGTGTGACCCAGGAAATCGGGGGTGATAACCGACCGACGCGACCAGGTCTTGATTACGTTCTTGGTGTTCTTCTCGTTCTGCTCGTCGACCTTCTTGTAGAGGTGCTCGTCGACGAACGGACCCTTCTTCAAACTGCGGGGCATCAGCTAATCCTTCCTCAGCGCTTCTTGCCGGTCTTGCGACGGCGCACGATGAGCTTGTCGCTGGCCTTGTTCGGACGGCGGGTACGGCCTTCCTTCTTGCCCCACGGGCTAACGGGATGGCGCCCACCGGACGTCTTACCTTCACCACCACCGTGCGGGTGGTCCACCGGGTTCATCACAACACCGCGGACGGTCGGGCGCACGCCCTTCCAGCGCATACGGCCGGCCTTACCCCAGTTGATATTCGCCTGCTCGGCATTGCCGACTTCACCGACGGTGGCGCGGCAACGCACGTCCACGTTACGGATTTCACCGGAGGGCATACGCAGCTGCGCGTACTTGCCTTCGCGGGCAACCAACTGCACGGAAGCGCCGGCGCTGCGGGCGATCTTGGCCCCGCCCAGCGGCTTGAGTTCCACATTGTGCACCGTGGTACCGAGCGGGATATTGCGCAGCGGCAGGTTGTTGCCGGGCTTGATATCCGCATTCGGACCGGTTTCGATGAGATCGCCCTGCTTCACGCCGCGGGGAGCAACGATGTAACGCTTCTCGCCATCAACGAAGTGAAGCAGCGCAATGCGCGCGGTGCGGTTCGGATCGTATTCAATGTGCGCAACCTTGGCCGGCACGCCGTCCTTATCCCAGCGACGGAAGTCGATGAGACGGTACTGGCGCTTGTGCCCACCGCCCTTGTGACGGGTGGTGATGCGTCCCTGGTTGTTACGCCCACCGGTCTTCTTCAGGGGACGAACGAGGGACTTCTCCGGGGTCGAACGAGTGATCTCGGCGAAGTCGGCAACGCTCGCACCGCGACGACCCGGGGTCGTCGGCTTGTACTTACGAATTCCCATGAGTTCTTATTCCTCAGTTCCTCGAATCGCCTATTAGACGATTTCGCCGTAGATGTCGATGGAGCCTTCACGCAAGGTGACGATGGCCCGCTTGGTATTCTTGCGCCGCCCGATGCCGTTGCGCGTACGCCGGGTCTTGCCCTGGCGGTTCTGCGTATTGACGGAGGCAACCTTGACGCCAAAAATCGCTTCGACGGCCTGCTTGATTTCGGTCTTATTCGAACGCGGATCAACGAAGAAGGTGTACTTACCCTGTTCTTCGAGCAGCGCGCTCTTCTCCGACATCACCGGGGCGAGGATGACATCGTGCGGGTTCTTATTCCAGAAGTTACCGTTCTCAGTCATTACTTCTCATCCTTCTTGGTGTTCTTCTCCACGAACGCGCCGAGCGCGGCTTCGGTGAAGATAACGTCGTCAGCAGCAAGAACGTCGTAGCTATTGAGCTGATCAACGTAGAGGACGTGGATCTGCGGGAGGTTGCGCACGGAGAGCACCGAGGCGTCATCTTCACGCTGGACCACGACGAGCGCCTTGCGCCCCTCGTTCATCTTCTCGATGAGCGTACGCGCCGCCTTGGTGGACGGGGTCTCATCGGCAACAAAAGCGGTCACGGCGTGAATACGCTCGTGGCGAGCCCGGTCCGAAAGGGACTGCAGCAGCGCGGCCGCGATCATCTTCTTGGGGGTGCGCTGCGAGTAGTCACGCGGCTGCGGGCCGTGGACAACGCCGCCACCGACCCACTGCGGAGCGCGGATCGAACCCTGGCGGGCCCGGCCGGTCCCCTTCTGGCGCCACGGCTTCTTGCCGCCGCCGGACACCTGACCGCGGGTCTTCGTGGCGTGGGTACCGAGGCGAGCGGCAGCTTGCTGCGCGTTAACGACCTGGTGGACCAGCGCCATATTGAAGTCGAGATCAAAGAGCTGAGCCGGGAGGGTGGCCTGCGAGGTCACCTTGCCGGTTTCATCGAGAACGTCAATCTTGAAGTCTGCCATTGTTAGGCTCCCTTCACGGACGTGCGGACCACAACCGAGCCACCCTTTGCACCGGGGATGGCGCCAACCACGAGCAACAGGCCGTTCTCGAGGTCAACGGAGTGGATGGACAGATTCTGCACCGTGACACGGTCCTGACCCATGCGACCAGCCATGCGCAGACCCTTGAAGACGCGCGAGGGGGTGGCGCAGGCGCCGATGGAACCGGGCTTGCGGTGGTTGCGGTGCGCACCGTGGGAGGCCGACACACCGGCGAAGCCGTGACGCTTCATCACACCGGCGAAGCCCTTACCGCGGGAGGTACCGATAACGTCAACGGACTGACCGGCTTCGAAGATATCCGCGGTCAGTTCCTGCCCGAGCGTGTATTCACTGGCATCGGGGGTGCGGATTTCCGCCAGCTTCTTGCGCGGCGTAACACCGGCCTTAGCGAAGTGGCCCTGGAGCGGCTTGGTGACGTTCTTCGTCTTTTCATCGCCCGAGGCGAGCTGCACGGCGGAATAGCCGTCAACCTCGGGGGTGCGAACCTGGGTCACCACATTGGTGCCCACGCGCACAACGGTAATGGGAAGGAGGCGCCCGTCCTCATCCCAGAGCTGGGTCATCCCCAGCTTCGTGCCCAGCAACGCCTTCACGGGCTTGCTGGCAACAGCTTGCTTGGAGTTCATTGCGTATTACCTCAGAGCTTGATTTCCACGTTGACGTCAGCCGGAAGATCGAGACGGCGCAGGCTGTCAATCGTCTTCAGGGTGGGATCCACGATGTCAATAAGGCGCTTGTGTGTGCGCATCTCAAAGTGATCGCGGGAGTCCTTGTACTTGTGGGGCGAGCGGATAACGCAAAAAACGTTTTTTTCCGTCGGCAGCGGGACGGGTCCCACCACGGTCGCGCCGGTACGCGCAACTTCATCGACGAGCTTCTTGGCCGCGCTATCAATGACCTCGTGGTCATATGACTTCAGCCGAATGCGGATCTTCTGTCCCGCCATGGCGCGTCTACCTCTCTTTAGCTTCGGTGCCCGGTACCCGCACTCGGGCGTGTCGTACCGGAGGTAAATCTAGTAGCCATGCCCTATGTGAGGTTACGGAGAACCCTTTATACGATAATCGGCGTTGGGTAACCGATTAAGTTCCTTCGCTCGTAATCCGAGCAACTTGTTAAGTATGCCAAAAACTTCGGCGTACTTTCAAGACTTTCACGGCGAACGTGCGCCGTTTCTCATTCCCAGCGAGCCCGAAGGCCTGCCGGCACGGGTAAAAATTTTACCGAAAGGCCGCGTTTCGTGCAAGAAACGGTTGCGGTGAAGCGCTTCACGTCGCGGTACGACGACGCCGCAGCCTCCCGGACTCTCGGCCACGCGGGCCGCCAGCGGCGCCGTCGCCCCACCCTTGCCCCGGATGCCGCCACCACCTAGCATGGCCTTAAGTGATCTACATCGCTTAGCAGCGCGGATGCTGCGGGCGGGTGATCATCCACCATACCGAGGAGGTAGACAAAGATGTCCTATCGATCAACAAATCCCTATACCGGTGAGGTGCTCGCCGAGTTCCCCTATGCCACCGATGCCGAGGTGGATAAGGCCCTCGAGCTGGCCCACGAAACATTCCAGACGTGGAGCCGCACCTCCATCGCCGAACGCGCCGCTATTTTGCGCCGCGCCGCGGATATCGCGGAAGAACGCGCGAGCGAACTCGGGGCGCTGGCCACCCTGGAAATGGGCAAACTCATTGGGGAAGCCACCGGGGAAGCCGGCGGCACCGTTCCAACAATGCTGCGTTGGCTCGCTGATGAAGCGGAAAATATTTTAGCTCCGCGCCCTGTCAGCTCCACCGCCGCACCTTTTGAAGGCTATATTGACTATCGCCCGGAGGGCGTCGTCGTCGAAATTGAACCGTGGAACTTCCCGTACTACCAGGCCATTCGCGGTTTCGCGCCCGCAATGCTCTGCGGCAACACGGTTATCCTCAAGCACGCGTCGATTTTGCCGCAATGCGCCGCAGCGATTGTCCAGGTGCTCTACGATGCCGGGCTGCCGCGCGGGGTATGGCAAAATCTCTACGCCACCCACGCGCAGGTGGAGCGGCTCATCAGCGACGACCGGGTACGCATTGTTACGCTCACCGGCTCAGAAGCTGCGGGAGCGAAAATCGCGCAGCTCGCGTCCCGGCACCTGAAGAAATCCGTGATGGAACTGGGTGGTTCCGATCCCTTTATTGTTTTGGACGACGCCGATATTGAGGCCACCATCCAGCTGGCAATTATGGGACGCTGCTTCAATGCCGGCCAGGTATGCGCCTCCCCCAAACGCATGATCGTTCCCGATGCGCTCTATGACCGTTTCGTTACCGGCCTCAAGGAGAGCACCGCGCAGCTGCGGCCCGGGGACCCGGCAGCAGAAGACACCACCGTGCCGCCCATGTCGTCCCGCGAGCAGGCCGCCACGGTCAATGATCAGATTCGGCGGGCTATCGAAGGCGGGGCGAGCGCCACTCCCCTGGGCCATATCGTTCCCGAGGGAGATACCTGGGTGCAGCCCACCCTGCTCGAAAACGTGGAGCGGGATAACCCCCTCTTCTACGAGGAGATTTTCGGGCCGGTCTGGAGCGTGTACCGGGTATCCTCGGAAGAAGAAGCAATCCGACTGGCTAATGATTCGTGCTACGGGCTGGGCGGAACGGTTCATTCGGTAGACGTTGCGCATGCCGCGCGCGTTGCCGCCCGGGTAGATACCGGCACCGTTGCTATTAACTCCCCGGTTCCCGCTGTTCCCGCCGGCATGCCTTTCGGCGGTGTCAAGCGCTCCGGTTTCGGGCGCGAGATGGGCTACGAAGGGGTACGCGAATTCGCCAATATCCAGTCGATTCTTCTCCCGGAGGGAATCTCCGCGGCGGAGTTCCTCTCCTCGCTTTCAGGAAAGGAGTAAGCATGAAAGCAGCAGTAGTCAATTCTGTGGGCGGTGGGTTCACCATCGAAGATATCGAAATTGCCGAACCCATCGGGCGCGAGGTACTTTTCGACGTCAAGGCTTCCGGCCTGTGCCGCTCGGATCTCACGCTCTCCACCACCAATTTCGGTTTCCCCTTCCCGCAGGTGCTCGGGCACGAAGCCGCCGGCGTGGTTACTGCCGTAGGCCCGGACGTGAAGGAAATCAAGGTGGGTGACCACGTGGTTGCCTCCCTCATCCAGTATTGCGGACACTGCCGGGCCTGCCGCGAATCACGCATGTACGAATGCGAATTCCCGGAGGAAACACTACGCGGTCCAGACGAAGCCCCGCGGCTGAGCCGGAAAGGCGAACCGATTTTCCAAACCTACGGCATTGCCGGCTTTGCGGAGCAGGCGCTCGTGCACGAACACCAGATCGCGAAGATCAACCCGGACATGCCTTTCCCGCAGGCCTGCGTGATCGGCTGCGCGGTCATTACTGGCGCGGGCGCGGCTCTCAATACCGCGCGGGTACGCCCCGGTGACACCGTGGCGGTGGTGGGCTTGGGCGGAGTGGGCCTGAGCATCGTCAACGGCGCCCGCATTGCCGGGGCCAGCCGGATTATCGGGGTGGATACCAACCCGGAGAAGGAAGAATTCGGAAAGAAATTCGGGATGACCCACTTCGTGAACGCGGGCGACCGGGATGTTATCGAGCAGATCTTCGCCGCGACCGAGGGGCGCGGGGTGGATAAGTCCTTCGAGGCTCTCGGCATCGTGCCCACGATGGAGACGGCCATCGCCGCCACCCGCCAGGGTGGGGACGTGTACGTAGCCGGGGTCTTCAAGCCGGAGATGGAGTGGACCATTAATCCGCTCAACGAATTCTTCGTGCACCGGCGCCATATCCACGCGGTGTACATGGGGAATACCGATATTAAGACCGATATTCCCCAGTACGTGGAGTTCTACCAGCAGGGCCGCCTCCACCTGGATGACCTTGTCGCCACGGAAATTGCCCTTGATGATATCGACGCCACCTATAAGGCGATGGTGGATCATCACGCCGGGATTGGGCGCGTGGTTATCACGTCCTTCTAGCGGGTGGGCCGCGCGGCGGCGTGCTAGAGCAAAGCCGCGAGTTCAGCCAGGGGGAACTCCCCCACATCCACGGTGAAAGCGCCGGCATTGCGGGCCGCGGCCAGCCCCGGCCCGGAATCCTCGAAAGCGAGGCAGCTCTCAATAGGAACGCCAAGGCGCTGCGCACCCAGGAGGTACGGGGCGGGATTCGGTTTACCGGGGACGTCATCATCCCCGGTAACCGCCGCCTCCAGCCGGCTGCCCGGCCCGGCCAGGAAGATTTCCACCGGGCGCCCCGGGGTGGCCGTAACGAGCGCCTGCGGGATGCCGGCCGCGGAGAAAGCATCGAGGAGCTCAGCCGCCCCGTCAATGAGTTCCGCATCGGCCATATGATCAGCCATGGCCCGCAGCACTTCCGCGAACATTTTCCAGGGGTCCACTTCTCCCCCGCCGCGGCGCACCGCTGCCATCATGCGCCGCCCGTGCGCGAAGGTATCCGCACCGCGGATAGCTAGCACATCCTCATCGGTCCAGATTCCACCGTGGGAACGCACCACATTCCCGGATACCCGGGCCCATTCCTCTTCGGAATCGACCAGGGTGCCGTCCATATCCCAGAGCACCGCGGCTGGGGCACCGCTGCCCGCCTGAGTTGCGTTGCCCGTCTGAGTTGCGCCGCCCGCCGCACCTCCGGGAAACCCGATTTTCTTATACACATCCTCAAGAGCCATAGCGCCACTCTGCCAAGTTCTGCGTCGTCGTGCAAATACAAAGGGACCCTAGCGCAGTGCTAGGGTCCCTTCCCGCCTCACGGCGGACGTTTTGCTCAGCTGCCCGGATACCGGGTAGCTGCGCCCAGATGCATCAAAAGTTACTTGATGATCTTGGTGACGCGCCCTGAACCAACGGTGTGGCCGCCCTCGCGGATAGCGAAGCCGAGGCCTTCTTCCATGGCGATGGGCTGGATGAGCTCAACCGACATCTCGGTGTTGTCGCCGGGCATAACCATCTCGGTACCTTCGGGCAGCGTGATGACGCCGGTGACGTCCGTGGTGCGGAAGTAGAACTGCGGGCGGTAGTTGGAGAAGAACGGGTTATGACGGCCGCCTTCTTCCTTCTTCAGCACGTAGACCTGAGCTTCGAACTGGGTGTGCGGGGTGATGGTGCCGGGCTTGGCCACAACCTGGCCGCGCTCAACATCTTCACGCTTGGTGCCGCGGAGCAGCAGACCGCAGTTTTCGCCGGCTTCGGCGTAGTCCATCTGCTTGTGGAACATTTCGATACCGGTAACGGTGGTCTTCTGGGTATCGCGGATACCGAGAATTTCCACTTCCTCGTTGAGGTTGAGGATACCGCGCTCCACACGGCCGGTCACCACGGTGCCACGGCCGGTAATGGTGAAGACGTCCTCAATCGGCATGAGGAACGGCTTATCGGTGTCACGCACCGGATCCTCGAAGTAGTTGTCCACCTGGTCCATGAGCTCTTCGATGGAAGCAACCCACTTCGGATCGCCTTCCAGCGCCTTGAGAGCGGAGATCTTCACGACCGGGAGGTCATCGCCCGGGTACTCCTGGGAGGACAGAAGTTCGCGAACTTCCATTTCCACGAGTTCGAGCAGCTCTTCGTCGTCGACCATATCGGACTTGTTGAGAGCAACGATGATCTGGGGCACGCCAACCTGACGGGCGAGCAGCACGTGCTCGCGGGTCTGGGCCATCGGGCCGTCGGTCGCCGCAACCACGAGGATCGCGCCGTCCATCTGGGCCGCACCGGTGATCATGTTCTTGATGTAGTCCGCGTGGCCGGGGGCGTCAACGTGTGCGTAGTGACGCTTCTCGGTCTGGTATTCCACGTGGGACACGTTGATGGTAATACCGCGCTGGCGCTCTTCGGGAGCGTTGTCAACCTGATCGAACGGGGTGTACTCGTTCAGATCCGGGTACTTATCCGACAGAACCTTGGTGATAGCAGCGGTCGTGGTCGTCTTTCCGTGATCGACGTGACCGATGGTGCCAATGTTCATATGCGGCTTGGACTTATCGTACTTGGCCTTCGCCACTGGGCCCTCCTGGGACTCTAGAAATTACTTACAGCTATGTGGATGATGCTCGCGCATAATCCGGTCTGTTCCGAACAGTTACCTATTGTAAACGAAACCGGCGACTATTCACCACGAGATTCCGCGATGATCTGTTCCGCAACGGCCTTCGGGACCTCGGCGTAGGAATCCATCTGCATGGAATACACCGCGCGCCCCTGGGTCTTCGACCGCAGGTCACCAACGTAGCCGAACATTTCGCTCAGCGGCACGTTGGCGCGCACGATCTTGACGCCCGTCGCATCCTCCATGGACTTGATCATACCGCGCCGGGAGTTCAGGTCGCCGATAACGTCGCCCATGTACTCTTCCGGGGTGCGGACTTCCACGTCCATGATGGGCTCCAGGAGCACCGGGTTGGCGCGGCGTGCGCCTTCCTTGAACACCTGGTTACCCGCGATCTTGAACGCCAGCTCCGAGGAGTCGACGTCGTGATAAGCGCCGTCTTCCAGGGTGGCCTTGACGCCCACCACCGGGAACCCGGCGAGGACACCATTCTGCATGGCTTCCTGGATACCCTGATCAACAGACGGGATGTATTCACGCGGAACGCGACCACCGGTCACGGCGTTGACAAATTCGTAAGTATCGCCGTCTTCGTTGGAGTCAAGCGGCTCAAACGTGACGATGACACGCGCGAACTGGCCCGAACCACCCGTCTGCTTCTTATGGGTGTATTCGACGCTATCGACCTTCTTGCGGATCGTCTCGCGGTAGGCAACCATCGGAGCACCGACGTTCGCATCAACCTTGAACTCACGCTTCATACGGTCGACGAGGATATCGAGGTGGAGTTCGCCCATACCGCCGATAACGGTCTGGCCGGTTTCCTCATCCTGACGAACCGTGAAGGTCGGATCCTCTTCCGCGAGCTTCTGAATAGCCACGGAAAGCTTTTCTTGGTCACCCTTCGACTTCGGCTCAATCGCCACGTGAATCACGGGCTCCGGGAAGGACATGGACTCAAGAATAATCGGGGCGTCCTGGGCGCAGAGGGTATCACCGGTGGTGGTGTCCTTCAGCCCAATGAACGCGTAAATATGCCCGGCATGCGCTTCTTCAACAGGGTTTTCCTTATTGGAGTGCATCTGGAACATCTTGCCCACGCGCTCCTTGCGGCCCTTGACCGAGTTGAGCACCTGGGTGCCGGCCGAGACCTTACCGGAGTACACGCGGATGTAGGTGAGCTTGCCGTAGAAGGGGTGCACCGCAATCTTGAAGGCCAGCGCGGAGAACGGTTCGTTCTCGCTCGGGTGGCGTTCTTCGGTTTCGCCGTCTTCTTCGTGACCCGGCTTGAAGCCCTTGATAGCGGGAACGTCAATCGGGGCGGGCAGGAAGTTCACCACGCCGTCCAGCGCGGGCTGAATACCCTTGTTCTTGTAGGCCGAACCGGCGTACACGGGGTAGATTTCCGAGGCGATGGTGCGGATACGCAGACCCTTGATCATATCCTCGGTGCTCAGCTCGCCGTCCTCGAGGTACTTCTCCATGAGTTCATCGGAGGCTTCGGCGGCGTCTTCCATGGCGGCCATGCGCAGTTCTTCGGCCTTGGCCTGCAGTTCCGCGGGGATATCCTCTTCCACCACCACGGCGCCCCAGGTGTCATTACCCTGGGCGTCCTTTTCGGGGAAGCGGATCGCCTTCATCTTGAGAACATCCACCACGCCGGAGAAGTCATTCTCCGCGCCGATCGGGAAGGTGATGACCGTTGGGTGGGCGCCGAGGCGATCCCGAATGGTCTGGACGGAGAAGTCGAAGTTGGCCCCCAACTTATCCATCTTGTTGATGAGGCAAATACGCGGCACGTGGTACTTATCAGCCTGACGCCACACGGTTTCCGACTGCGGCTCCACGCCTTCCTTACCGTCGAACACCGCGATGGCGCCGTCCAGCACGCGCAGGGACCGCTCCACTTCCACGGTGAAATCAACGTGGCCGGGGGTGTCGATGATATTGAACTGCGTACCCTTCCAGAACGCGGTCACAGCGGCAGACGTAATCGTAATGCCGCGTTCCTTTTCCTGTTCCATCCAGTCGGTCGTCGAGGCGCCGTCATGGGTTTCACCCAGCTTGTGGTTGATGCCGGTGTAGAGCAGGATGCGTTCGGTGGTCGTTGTTTTGCCGGCATCGATGTGCGCCATGATGCCGATATTGCGAACCTTGGAAAGGTCCGTAAGCACTTCTTGTGCCACTTTTCGCTCTCTTCTATATCGCGGGTCAGATAACCCTGGTGATTACCAGCGGTAGTGGGCGAAGGCCTTATTGGCTTCCGCCATGCGGTGGGTATCCTCGCGGCGCTTCACAGCACCACCAAGGCCGTTGGAGGCATCGAGGATTTCGTTGAGGAGACGTTCCGTCATGGTGTTTTCGCGGCGCTGGCGCGCGAATTCCACCAGCCAGCGCAGGCCGAGGGCCGTGGAACGGCCAGCCTTGACTTCCACCGGCACCTGGTAGGTGGCGCCACCAACACGGCGGGAACGCACCTCCAGCTGCGGACGAATGTTATCCATAGCGCGCTTGAGAACCGCCAGGGCATCCTGCCCGGACTTTTCCGCCACGCCTTCCATCGCACCGTAGACGATGGACTGCGCCAGGGACTTCTTGCCATCCACGAGGACGCGGTTGACCAGCTGGGTCACCAGCTGGGAATTGTAAACCGGATCGCTAACCAGCGGACGCTTCTTAACCGGACCCTTACGAGGCATTACTTCTTCTCCTTCTTGGCGCCGTAACGGGAACGAGCCTGGTTGCGGCTCTTCACGCCCTGGGTGTCAAGGGCGCCGCGGACGATCTTGTACCGCACACCGGGGAGGTCCTTCACGCCACCGCCGCGAACGAGGACGATGGAGTGTTCCTGCAGGTTGTGACCTTCACCGGGGATGTACGCCGTCACTTCGATACCGGAAGACAGGCGAACACGGGCAACCTTACGGAGCGCAGAGTTCGGTTTCTTGGGGGTGGTGGTGAACACGCGGGTGCACACCCCACGACGCTGGGGGCTCCCCTTAAGCGCCGGGCGCTTAGGAGCGCGCTTCTTCTTCGCGCGGCCCTCGCGGACCAGCTGCTGAATTGTAGGCACTACTTCTCCTGATAGACAGATGAATATTATAACGTTTGCCAAATCTGCCCGAACGCACACCGCTCATTACGGGACGGCCGAGGGCCGCCACAACAGACCCGCAAACAGGCAACCTAAACAAGAATAGCGGTTAATGCGAGGAGCCGTCAAAGCTTCGCGGGCTGAGGTGTTAGGAAACACACGGGCTACGGGCCCGCCCCGACCGTTTTTTGTGCGGCGCGATTCTTTCTACCGCGCGCGTGTTACGGGAGCTTCTTTATACCGCGCGTTTCTTTTAACGACGACGCCGCAGCGGGGCGGCCACACCGTGGCCGCCCCGCTGGGAACTCCCCCGCTACCGGGGAACTTATTTAGGAGAACATTCCGTAGCCGGCTCCGAGATCGAACTCTTGGAAGTCGGTATACGGGAAGGTGTCATCGAACATGTCGAAATCGGTGGCGGCGAAGCCGTTGTTCTTTTCGAACTCCACCCGAGCTTCGGCAGTCGGTTCGATCTTGGCCGAGCGCATCGTCTCCAGGCCGGTACCGGCCGGGATGAGCTTACCGAGGATAACGTTTTCCTTGAGGCCCTCGAGCGGATCGGACTTGGAATTGAGCGCAGCCTCGGTGAGGACGCGGGTGGTCTCCTGGAAGGAGGCCGCCGAGAGCCAGGAATCCGTGGCCAGGGAGGCCTTGGTAATACCCATGAGCTCGGGGCGCCCGGAGGCGGGCTTGCCACCTTCGGCCATCGCCGCGCGGTTCTCATCTTCGAAGCGCGCCACATCCACGAGTTCGCCTGGGAGCAGCTTCGTGGTTCCCGCTTCCAGCACGGTAATACGGCGCAGCATCTGGCGCACGATGACCTCGATGTGCTTGTCGTGGATTTCCACGCCCTGGGAGCGGTACACCGCCTGCACTTCGGAAACGATATGTTCCTGAGCAACCCGGCGCCCGGAAATACGCAGCACCTTCTTGGGGTCCACGCTGCCTTCCACGAGCTGCTGACCAACATTGACGTGGCCGCCTTCGGGAACGAAGAGCTTGGCTCGCTTGGAGACCTGGTAGACAAGGTCCTCTTCGGCGTCGTCGCGCTGAATAATGAGGCGACGTACGCGCTCCCCGTCCTCGATCTGGAGGATGCCGGCCGCTTCCGCGATCGGAGCCTCGCCCTTCGGGGTACGGGCTTCGAAGAGTTCCTGCACACGGGGAAGACCCTGGGTGATGTCGTCCGCGGAGGCCGAACCACCGGTGTGGAAGGTACGCATCGTCAGCTGGGTACCCGGTTCGCCAATGGACTGGGCGGCCACGATACCCACCGCTTCGCCGATATCCACGAGCTTGCCGGTGGCCATGGAGCGCCCGTAGCACTTGGCGCAGGTACCGGTGCGCGACTGGCAGGTCAGCACGGAACGTACCGAAACCTGGGTCACGCCATTCTCAATGAGATGCTCGATAATCGCATCGCCCAGATCGGTGCCGGCAGCCGCCAGCACCTCGCCGTCCTCGGATACAACGTCCTTCGCGAGGGTGCGAGCGTACACGGAGGTATCCAGCTGCGGATCGGGAATGAGGGTGCCGTCGGCGCCCTTCTCCGCGATGGTCTTGGTCAGGCCGCGGCTGGTCCCGCAATCGGATTCGCGCACGATAACATCCTGCGCCACGTCCACGAGACGGCGGGTGAGGTACCCGGAGTCGGCGGTACGCAAAGCGGTATCCGCCAGGCCCTTGCGGGCACCGTGGGTTGCCACGAAGTATTCCAGAACCGAGAGGCCCTCGCGGTAATTCGAGGTAATCGGGCGGGGAATAATCGCGCCCTTCGGGTCGGCTACCAGGCCGCGCATACCCGCGATCTGGCGGACCTGTTCCCAGTTACCGCGCGCCCCGGAGGACACCATGCGGTTCACGGTGTTATCCGCGGTGAAGTTTTCGCGCATCTCCACGGCGATCGCGTCCGTCACTTCCGACCAGAGGTCCACGAGGTCGCGGCGGCGATCCTCGTCCTCGATACGGCCGGTGAGGAACTGGTTTTCGATAACCGCGGCCTTCTTTTCGGCTTCCGCCAAAATTTCCGGCTTCGATTCGGGTACGACGACGTCCGATACCGCAATGGTGGCGCCGCTGCGCCCGGCCCAGTAGAAACCAGCTGATTTCAGGGCATCCAGCGAGGCGGCCACGTAGACCTTCTCATAGCGTTCGGCCAGGCGATTGACGATCCCGCCAAGCACCTTCTTATCGACGGTCTCATTGACGTAGGGGAAGTCCACCGGGAGCGAATCATTAAAGATCGCGCGGCCCAGGGTGGTTTCCAGCAGCAGCCGGTCGCCTTCTTCGAAGTTCTCCGGGGCCTTCCAGCCGCGCGGGGGAACAACGTCCGCTTCGAAACGAATCTTCACCTTCGCATTGAGGTCAAGACTGCCCATGTCATAGGCCATCTGCGCTTCATCAATGGAGGTGAAGTAGCGGCCTTCCCCGGTGGCGCCGTCGACCTGAGATGTCAGGTAGAACAGCCCGATCACCATGTCCTGCGAAGGCATGGTCACGGGGCGCCCGTCGGAGGGCTTGAGGATGTTATTCGAGGAGAGCATGAGGATGCGCGCCTCGGCCTGGGCTTCCACGGAAAGCGGGAGGTGCACGGCCATCTGGTCGCCGTCGAAGTCCGCGTTGAAGGCGGAGCACACCAGCGGGTGCAGGCGGATCGCCTTGCCTTCAATCATGAGCGGCTCGAAAGCCTGAATGCCGAGGCGGTGCAGGGTAGGTGCGCGGTTGAGGAGCACCGGGTGCTCGCGCATAACCTCTTCGAGAACGTCCCACACTTCGGGGCGCTGGCGGTCGATGAAACGCTTGGACGCCTTGATATTCTTGGCGATTTCCAGGTCCACCAGGCGCTTTTGCACGAAGGGCTTGAACAGTTCGAGGGCCATCACACGCGGCAGCCCGCACTGGTGCAGCTTCATGGTGGGGCCCACCACGATCACGGAGCGGCCCGAGTAGTCCACGCGCTTACCCAGGAGGTTCTGACGGAAGCGGCCCTGCTTGCCCTTGAGCATATCGGAGAGCGACTTGAGGGGGCGGTTGCCCGCGCCCTGCACCGGGCGCCCGCGCCGGCCGTTATCGAAGAGCGCATCCACGGATTCCTGGAGCATGCGCTTTTCGTTATTGACCATGATCTCCGGGGCGCCCAGGTCCAGCATGCGCTTGAGGCGGTTATTCCGGTTGATCACGCGGCGGTAGAGGTCGTTGAGATCGGAGGTCGCGAAGCGTCCACCGTCCAGCTGCACCATCGGGCGCAGGTCCGGCGGGATCACCGGGAGGGCGTCAAGCACCATCGATTCGGGCTTGGTATCCGAGTGCAGGAAGGCGTTGACCACCTTGATGCGCTTGAGAGCGCGGGCCTTGCGCTGGGCGGTACCCGATTCGATGACCTCCACGAGGCGATCATGTTCGGCCTGCAGATCGAAGGAACGCAGCCGGGCCTGGATTGCTTCCGCACCGCGGGCGGCCTTGAAGTAGTCGCCGTAGTGCGCGTCCATTTCGCGGTAGAGGTCTTCGTCGCCTTCCAGATCCCCCACCTTGAGCTTCGTGAAGCGATCCCACATGGTTTCCAGGCGCTCGAGTTCGCGATCCGTATTCTTGCGGATCTTGGCGAGGTCATTATCGGCCGCGCGCTTGATCTTCTGCTTCTGGGAATCGGTCGCGCCATCTTCTTCGGCCTGCGCTAGCTCCTTTTCGAGCTCCTGCTGGCGGCTTTCGAGGGCAACATCCCGGTTCTTTTCCAGGGCGCGGCGCTCCAGTTCGTATTCGGACTGGAGGGTAGGCATATCCGCGCGGCGGGCCTCTTCATCAACTTCGGTCACCATATAGGCGGCGAAATAGATGACCTTTTCGAGGTCCTTGGGGGCCACGTCCAGGAGGTAGCCCAGGCGCGAGGGCACGCCCTTGAAGTACCAAATATGGGTGACGGGAGCGGCGAGCTCAATATGGCCCATCCGTTCGCGCCGCACCTTCGAGCGGGTGACTTCCACGCCGCAGCGTTCGCAGACGATGCCCTTGAACCGCGGCCGCTTGTACTTACCGCAGGCACATTCCCAATCGCGGGTGGGCCCGAAGATCTGTTCGCCGAACAGGCCGTCCTTTTCCGGCTTGAGGGTGCGGTAGTTGATAGTTTCCGGCTTCTTCACCTCACCGTGCGACCAGGCACGGATATCATCCGAGGTTGCCAGACCAATGTGGAGCTGGTCAAAACGATTAACGTCGAGCAAGATTCCTACTTCCGATGTTGTGCGCCACTAAGAAGATTTGAGAGTTTAGAAGTCGGCTCCGGTGGACAGATCCTCCAGACCGGTCTGCAGCACGGGCTCCTCCGGGCCGGCCGCAGCGCGCATGCGATCTTCTTCCGCATCCTGGAGGTCAATGACCTGCCCGGATGCATCGAGAGCTGCCACATTCAGGCACAGCGACCGCATTTCCTGCATAAGAACCTTGAAGGATTCCGGAATACCAGCTTCGGGGACGTTATCGCCCTTGACGATAGCTTCGTACACCTTGACGCGGCCCACGGTGTCGTCGGACTTGATCGTGAGCATTTCCTGCAGGGTGTGCGCGGCACCGTAAGCTTCCAGGGCCCACACTTCCATTTCGCCGAAGCGCTGGCCGCCGAATTGCGCTTTACCGCCCAGGGGCTGCTGGGTCACCATCGAGTACGGACCGGTGGACCGGGCGTGGATCTTGTCGTCCACGAGGTGGTGCAGCTTGAGCATGTACATGTAGCCAACCGAGACCGGATCCGGGAAGGGATCACCGGTGCGCCCATCAAAGAGCCGGGCCTTACCGAAGCGATTGACCAGCGTGTGCCCTTCCGCATCCGGGAGGGTGGACTGGAGCAGCCCGTCCAGCTCATCGGCCTGGAGGCCGTCGAATACCGGGGTGGCAACCCGGGTACCCGGGGCGGCCTTGACGGTATCTTCGGGCAGGCGCAGGGCCCATTCTTCGCCCGCTTCCCGGGCGGCGCTGGCATCCCACCCGCGGGAAGCCACCCAGCCCAGGTGCAGTTCGTACACCTGGCCGAGGTTCATACGGCCGGGAACGCCCAGCGGGTTGAGGATGATATCAACCGGGGTGCCGTCTTCCATGAAGGGCATATCTTCCACCGGAAGAATGCGGGAGATAACGCCCTTATTTCCGTGGCGGCCGGCCATCTTATCGCCCACCGTGATCTTGCGGCGCTGGGCGATGTACACGCGAACGGTTTCATTGACATCCGAGGGCAGTTCGTCGTTATTTTCCTTATCGAACTGGCGGATATCGATGACGATGCCGGATTCGCCGTGCGGGACGCGCAGCGAGGTATCGCGAACTTCCTTGGCCTTCTCCCCGAAGATGGCGCGCAGCAGGCGCTCTTCGCTGGTGAGTTCGGTTTCACCCTTGGGGGTAATCTTGCCCACGATGATATCGCCGGCGCGCACTTCCGCACCGATGCGAATAATCCCGTGATCATCGAGATGCGAGAGCATTTCCTCGGACACGTTGGGGATATCGCGGGTGATTTCCTCCGGGCCGAGCTTGGTATCACGCGCATCGACCTCGTGTTCCTCGATGTGGATCGAGGTGAGGAGGTCATCGCGCACGCAGCGCTCGGAAAGGATGATGGCGTCCTCGTAGTTGTAGCCATTCCAGGACATGAAGGCCACGAGCAAGTTCTGCCCCAGCGCGAGTTCGCCACCTTCGGTAGCTGCGCCGTCGGCAATAAGAGTTCCCGCTTCCAGGCGGTCCCCAGCGGAAACGACCACGCGCTGGTTAATGCAGTTACCGGGGTTGGAACGCTCGAACTTGGACATCTTGTAGATGACGTGGCGGCCGTCGTCCTGCTCCACGTGCACGGCGTCGGCATCCACTTCGGTGACCACGCCGGGGGCCGCGGCCACCGTCACGTCACCGGAGTCAACCGCGCAACGCATCTCCCAGCCGGTACCCACGTAGGGGGAAACCGGGCGGATGAGCGGCACGGCCTGGCGCTGCATATTCGCACCCATGAGGGCGCGGTTGGCGTCGTCGTGCTCGAGGAAGGGAATCATGCCGGTACCGATGGAAACCATCTGGCGCGCGGACACGTCCATGTAATCGATTTCGTCCACCGGAACGAGGGCCGGTTCGCCACCCGGAACACGCACGAGCGCTTCTTCTTCCAGGAAGTGGCCGTCCGCATCAATAGGCGCTTCGGCCTGGGCGATATTGTGGTTATCTTCGTCCCCGGCCTGGAGGTAATCGATCTCATTCGTCACGCGGCCATCGACCACGCGCCGGTAGGGCGTTTCGATGAAGCCGAAGGAATTGATCTGCGCGAAGGAGGCCAGCGAACCGATGAGGCCGATGTTCGGACCTTCCGGAGTTTCGATGGGGCACATGCGCCCGTAATGCGAGGGGTGCACGTCGCGCACTTCCATGCCGGCGCGATCACGGGACAGACCACCCGGGCCGAGGGCCGAAAGGCGCCGCTTGTGGGTCAGGCCCGCCAGCGGGTTGTTCTGATCCATGAACTGCGAAAGCTGGGACGTTCCGAAGAACTCCTTAATCGCAGCGACAATCGGGCGGATATTGATGAGCGAGGAGGGCGTAATCGCTTCCACTTCCTGAGTGGTCATGCGTTCGCGCACCATCCGGTCCAGGCGCGCCAAACCGGTGCGGACCTGGTTCTGGATGAGCTCACCGACCGCGCGCACGCGCCGGTTGGAGAAGTTGTCAATATCATCGGTGCTCACGCGCACCGGGGTGGCACCTTCGGCGCACAGGATGGTCGGGAATTCGCCGTCCTCCCCCATGCGATCCATGCCCTGGTGGAGGGCGAGCAGGTAGCGCAGCGCCGCGGTGATATCCGTGAGCGTGAGCTGACGGGCGGTGTTATCCTCCGGCAGGCCCAGCTTCTTGTTGATCTTGTAGCGCCCCACCTTCGCGGTATCGTACCGCTTGGGGTTGAAGTAGAAGTTATTGAGCAGGGTACGGCCCGCTTCCGCCGTGGGCGGTTCGCCCGGGCGCAGCTTGCGGTACAGATCCTGCAGGGCTTCTTCCTGGTTGTGGACGGTGTCCTTTTCCAGGGTGTCAATGAGGATGGGGAATTCGGAGAAGGTTTCGCGAATTTCCGATTCCGTCATACCCAGGGCCTTGAGGAAGACGGTCACGGACTGCTTACGCTTGCGGTCCACGCGCACGCCTACCGCATCGCGCTTGTCGATTTCGAATTCCAGCCAGGCGCCGCGGGAGGGAATCACCTTGGTGTTGTAAATGTCCTTATCGGAGGTCTTATCCGCGGTACGTTCAAAGTACACGCCCGGGGAACGTACCAGCTGGGACACCACCACACGCTCGGTACCGTTCACGATGAAGGTACCGCGGTCCGTCATGAGCGGGAAGTCGCCAATGAAGGTGGTCTGCGACTTGATTTCGCCCGTTTCGTAGTTCTGGAATTCCGCGGTGACGTACAGGGGGGCCGAGTAGGTGAGGTCACGTTCGCGGCATTCGAGGATGGAGTACTTCGGTTCCTCGAGATGCGGGGCGGAGAGCACCAGGCCCATGGTTTGCGCGGCATTTTCGATCGGGGAAATTTCTTCGAAGATTTCTTCGAGCCCGGACTGAGCGCCGGGGTTTTCCGCGACCCATTTATCCGAGCCGATCAGCCAACCGAAACTATCGGTTTGGAGGCCGAGCAAATTCGGCACTTGCAGTGGTTCATGGATTTTCGCGAAAGATACGCGGTCAACAACCGGCTTGCCGTTATGTGCAGCGAGCGAGTATGTGCGCGAAGCAGCCAAAGTGGATCCTTCCCTGACGAATCTGGCAGAAGGACAATCCAGTCACCCTCACCGAAAACCGCTATATCACGCCGAAAAGCGCTGCGGAGGTGATCATGGGCATAGGAGTGTCAACGCAAGTTTCTACACTACACGTTTTAACGGCAAGAACCAAGACCCCAGGCCTATGCGAGGGGTCACACATAGGGATACCAGCGCTTGGCGGTGCCGGTATCTCATCTGAACTTCATCGTCCGAAAGTACTTTCGCACAAGAACGGCGTACATGCAAGTGCGGGCGCGCCGGGGCACCGTTGCGCGGGGCATTCCGGTAGCACGACGACGCCGCAGTCCCGCGTGGTCACCTCCCCTAACGCAAGCGTTTTTCGAGGGTCACCTCAGCGCAGTAGCCTTCGAAACCGTGGGCGGTGTACAGCCGGCCGGCCCCGGTGGAGCTATGGGTATCCACGTCCAGTCCTACGGTGGCGTACCCGGCCCGCGCCGCGTTAGTGATGACACGGTCCACGAGCTGGCCGCCTACCCCGCGCCCGCGCACGGCTCGCAGCGAGCCGAGGTATTCGATATAGAGCTCGGTGCCGTAGTCATTGGCGAGCGCGTAGCCGACCACCGCGCCGGTTTCTTCGCTGAGCGCCACGACGGAGCAGTCCAGGCGCATGCGCCACCCGGTGAGGAAGGAGTGCCAGGATGCGGCGTCGTAATCGTAACGCCCGTAGTGGTCACGGAAAGCTTCGGCGTGGGCGAGGCGCAGCGGTTCTTCGTCGGCGAGGGTGGGGGCACGGAAGGTCACCCCGTCAATGTGGACGGCGGGGATTTGCGCGGCCGGGCGGCGCATCACTTCGTATTTTCGGGTGAGGCGGTAGCCGAGCTCCCCCAGCGCCGCGTTGGTTTCTTCGGCGTCATCATCGCGCGCTACCTGCACCGACAGCCCAGAATAGCGGGTTTCGGAGCGTTCGGCGAGCCCGATGGCGAGCTGCTCGCAGCGACTGAGGAGTTCGGGGAGGTACTCGAGGTCCGGGCAGGCATAGCCGATATAAATATCCAGGTCGTCATCTTGATCAACGTCGCCCATCGTGGAGACCGTGGCTCCGGCAAGGAGCTGCTCCCCGCGGTACAGCGCGAGGGTTTCGGCGGCCGGATCAACCTCCGGATTAGCGAGGAAATCGCGCAGATCACGCTCCGTGGCGGAGTGGAGCAGGGAGGGATCCGCGGCGCCCAGCGCGGCCCAGGCCGGGATGTCGCTCGGGCTGAGGGGGCGCCAGCTCAGGGCTTCGCTTGAGCTCGGCTTTAAGCTTTGCTTCAGGTTTTGCTTCGGGCTTTGTTCCTGGGGCGATTCAGGACTCTGGTTTAAGCACGATTCTGGGCTGTGATTCGTCGTCGTTTCCTGCGTCATCTTCACGTTCGTCTTCGTTATCATCGTTGAGTTTGTATCCGGGCTCGTTTTCGGGGCGTTTCCGGGGCGCTTCCGGGGTGAGCTGATGTCAGTTTCCGGCCGTTCCTCGGGCTTCGCATCCGCCTATGCGCCGATGCTCACCCGTGCCAGTGTAGCCGGGAACAACCTTCCTGCGTACCATCTCGACAAAGTGCAACCTGGCGACATCGATGCCCACACGATGCAACCCCACGACATGAAATCCAATTAATTATGTAGATAGCGTTGCACTTTATGAGGGCGATCCAGCAGGGCCATGGACGGCCCGCATCGCAGGGCCTCACAGCCCAAAACCAAACAAGCGGATACGCCGGGCGTATCCGCTTGTGGAGTGGAGGGCGGGCATAAAGCCCGCGCGCCGATGGCTGATTGTTCAGCCGACTAGCCGAGTTTTCGGCGTGCCGTGTTACTTGAGGGTAACGGTGGCGCCGGCGCCCTCGAGGGCTTCCTTGGCCTTTTCGGCGGTGTCCTTGTCCACACCTTCGAGGACGGCCTTGGGAGCCGAGTCCACGAGGTCCTTGGCTTCCTTGAGGCCGAGGGAGGTGAGGGCGCGGACTTCCTTGATGACCGCAACCTTCTTGTCGCCAGCGGCTTCGATAACAACATCGAAGTCGGACTTCTCTTCGGCGGCAGCACCGGCGTCGCCACCGGCAGCGGCCGGAGCGGCAACGGCGGCAACGGGAGCCGCGGCTTCGACGTCGAATTCCTCTTCGAACGCCTTGACGAAATCGTTGAGCTCAACGAGGGTGAGCTCCTTGAAAGCTGCAATGAGCTCTTCGGTCGAGAGCTTAGCCATGATGGCCTTCCTTTCCGCTCTAGCGAGCAGACTCTATCTGATGGGCAGATGTTCCTGCCGTGCAGATCTAACTGGGTGCGCGGCTGGGGGCCGCTCCGCGACGCGTATGCCGAGCCGCGAAAACTCCGAAATATCCGCGGGACTCGCTATCCGATATCCGTGATATTCCGAGGTGGAAGTGGCTACGCAGCCGCTTCCTGCTTGGCGCGCAAGGCGTCGATGGTGCGAACGGCCTTGGTGGCCGGCGCGTTGAGTACGTACGCTGCCTGGTACATGAGCGCCTTGAGAACACCGGCGGACTTGGCCAGCAGGACTTCGCGGGATTCGAGTTCCGCGAGCTGCTTGACGTCGTCTGCGGACAGCTGGGCGCCGTCCATCACGCCGCCCTTGAGGATAAGGGCTTCGTTCTCCTTGGCGAAGGTCTTGAGGGCCTTCGCGGCTTCCGGAGCTTCACCGGTCACGAAAGCAACGGCGGTCGGACCCTGGAAGGTCCCCTCCGCTACCTCGACTCCGGCCTGCTTCGCGGCGATATCAAGAAGGGTGTTCTTGGCGACCTTGTAGACAGCTCCACCCTGGAACGACCGGCGCAGATCTTTCATCTGGCCGACCGTCAGGCCACGGTACTCAGTAAACAGCACAGCGGTGGAGTTCTCGAAGAGCTCCTTGAGTTCCGCAATCGCTGCAGACTTATCGGTCCGTGCCATGGGGCCTCCTTCCGGTCTTACCCGCAGGATCGGCAACGAAAAAGCCCCGCGCGGTAAGGCACGGGGCTTGGATGACCTGCCGTGAGCACGGCAACATTCAGCTCTGTTCTTACCTGCGCTGGCCTCGCGGTGCGAGTTTGATCCCGTTGGAACCTGCGGTCTTTGGCATCGGTTAGTCTATCGTTTTCACGCGGCTACGCCAAGGCCGATCCGCGTGGCTTGCCTCACGGGCGCGATTAGCCAACACATGCCTGAGCGAGCACCGGCCCCGCGCTTAAAAGTGCGCCGGCCCCGTCCATATAGGTACGACGGCGCAGCTACGCCCACACCGGCCCGGCGAGCAAACACAGGTAACCCAGCGCCCCGGCCCCCATGAACACACCGCGCCAGATGGGCCGGTCTGCCAGGTGGGCCATAGCGGCCAGCGCCCCGGCCACATTGGCGATCCCGTAGCGGCGTGGAATGGAACGGAAGTAGAGGCCGCCGTTGATAATTTCCCGCGCCTGGACCACCACGCCCACAATAAGTGGCCCGGTAGCGCCCGATAGACCGAGTACCCGCCCGCGCACCGAACGCAGGCCCGCCACCAGCGCGAGGAGCGGCCCGGCCAGAAGAACAACATACGCCACCGTGCCCCAAATCTGGGTGGGAGCGGAGATGAGCTCCGGGGAGAAGTGGTACTTGGCCCCGGGATTAGTCAGGCCATACGGATTGAGGAGGCTGAGAAGGAGGCGCCCGGTACTGGCTTCGCTGACCGGGGAAGTGGAAATCGCGTTGATGGCCGGCACGTAGCCTTCCGGGGTACGGGCGCCCTGGATAGCATCCCAGCCCAGGTAGCAGGCGGCCACCGTGAGTACCTGAGTACCGAGCAGCACCGCGAGGGGGCGCCGCTCCGCCCGCCCGAAGCCCACCAGAACCGGCCAGCACACCGCCAAGGTGACCGGCACCAGAATTGCCAGAATTCCGGTGACGGAAATGACCCGGGAGAGGCAGATAGCCGCGGTTATCAGCGCGGGCAGCACCCAGCCGGTATTCTTGCCTACCACGATGCGTGCACTCAGCCATACCGCGGCCGCGCCGGCCAGCGGGCCCACGGCATCGTTATGCACCATGGTGGCGCTGGCCGCCACCGAGGGCACCGCCAGGAAGAACAGCGCCGCCGCGAAGGACACCGCCGGACTCAAGCGCCAGGCGCGTAGCGCGGCGTAGAAAAGCCCCACACCGGCAGCTACCAGCACGGCCGAACCCAGGCGCGCGCCCGTGAGGAAGCTCAATCCTGCCAGGCCGGCCAGGCGCGCGATGGCGCCGTCGACCAAAAAATACAGGGGCGGGTGGAAAGCATTGTAGTTTTCCGCGCGATAGGGCCAATCCGCCGGGGCCACCTGATCCCAGGCATCGCAGGGTGGTGGAGTGATGGCGGTGCCGGCCGGAGCATGGCAGGCCCAGGCCTGGCGGGCCTGCGGGGCCATGACATCCCCGGGGGCGGGGATGGTGCCGCTGGATGCCTTGAGGGAGTAGTCCAGGTAGGTCCACTCCCCCACCGGGTTGATGGACGGGTTGTGCGCAAAGGCCCACGCCGCCCACCCCAGGCAGAGCAGCATGAGGAGGCAGGCGAGCACAGCGTCACGTACGCGCGGATGGAAAGTCACGGCTCTAGCCTAAAGCACGGTTACGACAAGAAAAAACGAAGGGCGGAGACCCGTGAGGATCCCCGCCCTTCGCGTTACGCGTATAACCGCCTAATCGCCAACCGGCTCTTAGGCTTCGGCGCGAGTCTTGGTGGCATCAATCGGGATGCCGGGGCCCATCGTGGTGGACACGGTGGCCTTGAGAATATAGCGGCCCTTCGAGGAGGAAGGCTTGAGACGCATGATCTCCTCGTAGGCGGCGGCGTAGTTCTCCAGGAGCTGCTGCTCGGTGAAGGAGGTGTTGCCGATAATGAAGGGCAGGTTGGAGTTCTTGTCCACGCGGAATTCGATACGTCCGCCCTTAATATCGCTGACGGCCTTCGCCACGTCCATGGTGACGGTGCCCGTCTTGGGGTTCGGCATGAGGCCGCGGGGGCCGAGCACGCGGCCGAGGCGGCCGACCTTGCCCATCATATCCGGGGTGGCCACCGCCGAATCGAAATCGGTCCAGCCACCGGCAACGCGTTCAATGAGTTCGTCGCTGCCAACTTCGTCCGCGCCGGCATCAATAGCCTGCTGGGCGCGCTCGCCCTGGGCGAAGACGATCACCCGGGCGGTCTTGCCGGTGCCATTGGGCAGGCTCACGGTACCGCGAACCATCTGATCCGCCTTACGCGGATCCACGCCGAGACGGAACACAACTTCCACGGTTGCGTCAAACTTCGTCACCGACGTTTCCTTCGCGAGGCGCATGGCCTCCACGGGGGTGTAGAGCACACCGGGCGCAATCTTTTCTGCTGCGGCGCGGTATGCCTTCGAGCGCTTTGCCATTTCTGCTTCTCCTTTAGTGCAGGTGTGGTCAACGAGCCTGCGTGGCCCTTCCACGGTTCCACTCGGGAACCTGCGGAGTCTAAGAGCGCGGTTGCTCGATGCTCTCAGCTCCGGTTACGTTGTGGTCTCGGATTGCGGTGGAACGACGGCGCAGCCGCCTTCCAGCCACGCGCTATTTAGATAGCGTCCGAGGTGATGCCCATGGAGCGGGCGGTGCCGGCGATAATGCGGGCGGCGTTGTCAATGTCATTCGCATTGAGGTCCGGCTCCTTGATCTTCGCGATTTCGCGAAGCTGATCGGCCGTGAGGTGCCCAACCTTCTGGGTGTGCGGAGTGGGCGAACCCTTCTGCACCCCGGCAGCCTTCTTGATGAGCTGCGCCGCCGGCGGGGTCTTGAGAACGAAATCAAATGTGCGGTCTTCGTAGACGGTGATTTCCACCGGGACGATGTTTCCGCGCTGGGATTCGGTCGCGGCGTTGTACGCCTTCGTGAACTCAACAATGTTCACACCGTGCTGACCGAGAGCCGGACCAACCGGCGGGGCCGGGGTGGCCTGGCCGGCAGGAATCTGTAGCTTAATGAAGCCTGCAACCTTCTTCTTCGGTGCCATATCTGGTCCTTTTCTCATTGAACAGCCGTCGCAATGGCTAGCGACGGCACGCCTATCTATATTACGGGAAAGTGAGCGATGCACAAAGCCCCGCCTGTGTGAGACACACCGCGGAGCTTGTGTTAAATTGCGCGAGATACGAGCCTGCGTTGCCGCCGTGCTCGCGTTTCTACGCCCTTACGTCTATGCGTGCGCAGGTTACGGAAGTACGACGACGCCGCAGCGTCCACGTGGAACTTAGTCTTCCTTGCGCACCTGGGCGAAGGAGAGCTCCACCGGAGTTTCCTGACCGACGAGCGTCATCATAACGGTGAGGCGCTGATTTTCCGCGTCGATCTCCGAGACGGTGGCCGGCATTCCGGCCCACGGTTCGGCGGTGAGGGTAACCGGGTCGCCCACTTCGAAGGGAGCGATAGTTTCCGGCGTGGCGCCGGTGGGCAGGCCCGCGGCGCGTGCTTCGTCGGCCGCGGCGGCTTCCACCACCGGGGTCAGCATAGTGACAACCTCATCGAAGGTGAGGGCCACCGGGGTACGGCCATTGCCCACGAATCCGGTCACGCCATTGGTGGATTGCACCACGCGCCAGGAATCATCGGTGAGGTTCATGCGAATAAGCACGTAGCCGGGCATGCGCACCCGCGATACCAGCTTGCGCTGCCCGCGGCGCACTTCGAAGACTTCTTCCATGGGGACTTCGATCTGGAAGATGTAGTCCTCCATATTCATGGAGACGAGGCGGACTTCCAAGTCCTGCTTGACGCGCTTTTCGTAACCGGAGTACGTGTGGAGAACGTACCAGCGGCCTTCCAGGCCCTTGAGCTTGGCCCGCACCTCTTCTTCGGTGACGATGCCGTCCTTCTTCTTGCCCTTCTTGGAGGGCGCCGGAGCGGCTTCCTCAGCGGGCGCGGCGGCTTCGCCTTCGCTTTCGGGCGAGTCACCTTCGGCAAGCTCGCCGGTTTCAGCAGCGGCTTCGGGCGCTTCTTCGGAAGCAAGGCCGGCGGTTTCTTCCGCAGCTACGTTTTCCGGGGTGGTGGTATCGGTGAGGGAATCCGCGCTGGGAGCAGCCTCCTCAGCGGGCGCGCTTGCACCCGGTTCCATAAAAAGATCGTCGTGCGCGGTATTGTTCTCAGACACGCTGTTCCCTCACTGTTCTTGGGGCCGGCCCTGGTTCTGGACCTACCCGAAGATCCAGACGGTGGCGCGACCGAAAATAAGATCGAAGATTCCGATAAAGACCATCACGGCGAGGATGAAGAGCACCACCGTGGTGAACAGCTGCCCCAGTTCCTCCCGGGAGGGGCGCTGGACGCGCTTCAATTCACCGAAGATTTCGTGGAAGAACTGCGCGAGCCGGGCAAAGAAGCCCTTCTTCTCCGCAGCGCCCTTGGAGGACTTGGATGCTGCAACTTCCTTCACAGTGCGTCCTTTTCCTCGTCGTAACAATGCCCCGTCAGTATTGGCGGGGCAGGAGCAGGGTAGGAGGGACTCGAACCCCCAACCGCCGGTTTTGGAGACCGATGCGCTACCAATTGCGCCACTACCCTAGGTTGGCAACTCCACCATTATGCCTGAAACCGGGGTGCTCCGCGAGCTCCGGCCGCCAGGTGGACGTTGGAGTATCACGACCGCGAGGCCGTCATACCCGGAATAGCATAGTCGATAACGCCCCGGCCGTCCACTTCCAGCACTTCCCTTGGAGAAAGGTCACAGCCGCATCCAGGACAGTGTTTAATGGGAGGGTGAGTATTACACCGAGCCCCCGTACCCCGCGCCGCGTTTCCGCGCGCCTGGAAGCCCTTGCCCCCTCCGCCACCCTCGCGGTGGATGCCCGCCAGCGTGAGCTGCGGGCCGCCGGCCGCCCCATTATTTCCTTCGGGGCCGGGGAGCCGGATTTCCCCACCCCGGATCATATTGTTGCCGCCGCGGCTGCCGCCACCGGCGATATCCGCAATCACAAATACTCCGATCCCAACGGCTTGCCGGAGCTGCGCGAGGCGATTTGCGCCAAAGTCGCTTTCGATGCCGGGGTGCGAATTGACCCGAGCTGCGTCGTCGTTACTAATGGCGCGAAACAGGCCAATTTCGAAGCGTGGGCGGCGCTGATTGACCCGGGCGATAACGTACTCCTCCCCTCCCCCTACTGGGTAACCTACCCGGAAGTTATTAAGCTCTTCGGCGGTACCGTGACCGAGGTGTACGCACCCCCGGAGCAGGGCTTCAAGGTGAGCGTGGAGCAGCTCGAAGCGGCCCGCACCGAGAAAACGAAGGCGCTGCTGCTGTGCTCACCTACCAATCCGACCGGCGCGGTCTACAGCGCCGCGGAAGTGCGCGCTATTGGCGCTTGGGCCCTTGAGCACGGGATCTGGCTGGTGGTCGATGAAATTTACGAACACCTCACCTACGACGGCGTGCGCACCGCCTACCCGCTGGCCGAAGTGCCCGAGCTGGCCCAGCAAACCCTGGTGATCGGCGGGGTCTCGAAGTCGTTCGCGATGACGGGCTGGCGGGTTGGGTGGCTCTACGGACCTGCGGATGTGATGGCCGCGGTCAAGCGGGTGCATTCGCATCTGACCGGGAACGTCAATAACGTGGCGCAGCGCGCCACCATCGCTGCACTCACCGGCCCGCGCGACCGCATCGAGGAGATGCGCGAGGGCTTCGCGCGGCGGCGCGGCCGTATCGTAAGCGAACTGGCCAGTATTGACGGGGTCGAGGTTGCGCCCCCGGATGGCGCTTTCTATGTTTTTGCCGACGTCGCAGGCCTGCTGGGCGGGACGGGCCCCCGCCGCGCCACGAGCTCCCTGGAGCTGGCCGATCAGCTCCTGAGCGATATTAATGTTGCCGCGGTGCCCGGGGAAGCCTTCGGGGTGGGCGGCTTCCTGCGTTTCTCCTACGCGCTCTCCGATGCGGAGCTAGCCGAGGGCATGGCGCGGCTGCGCGATTACTTCGCGATGTAGGCACAGCAATGGCGGGTTTCCGTGACGCGATGTCACGAAAACCCGCCATTGTGGGTGTGTCCTACCCTCGGGGTGGTTTAGCGCCGCACCGCCGGGGTATCGGTGCCGTTACCGTCCCAGTCACCAACGAAGAGCTCGTCGGCCACGCGCCCGTAGTGGAGCGTGAGATCGGCCGGGCCGGCATTGAGGGAATTCTTCACGAGCAGCGCGTTGCCGCGGCGTACCGCGAAGGTATCGGTGCCGTTACCGTCGAAATCTCCGGTGAAGACTTCATCCGCGGCCTTGCCGTAGGAGAACTGGGTATCGGCGTTACCCGAGACAATGGCGTTCTTGGCGAAGATGATATTGCCGCGGCGCACCGCGAAGGTGTCCTTGCCATCGCCGTCCCAGTCACCGACCAGCGGGGTATCCCCGTAGCGGCCGTAGCTGATGACCTCATCCGCGTTTCCGCTCTTGAGGGAGTTCACCACGTAGAAGGTGTTGCCGCGCTGGACCGCGAAGGTGTCCTTACCATCGCCATCCCAATCGCCCACGAGCACGGTATCACCGGCCTTACCGTAGGAGAATTCGATGGGCGCCTTGCCACCCTCGAGGGTATCGGAGACGTAGAAGGTGTTCCCGCGGCGCACCGCGAAGCTATCCTTGCCGTCCCCGTTCCAATCACCCACGAGCACGTCGTCGCCGGCGCGCCCGAAGCTGAAGACCGCCTGGGCCACGGTCGCGGTCCAGTTATTGGATACGTAGAAGGTGTTGCCGTTATCGGAAGGCTCAGCCGGAACGCTGGGATCCACGCTCGGGTCCGTACCCGGTTCCGGAGTCGGATTCACGCTCGGGTCCGTACCCGGTTCCGGAGTCGGATTCACGCTCGGGTCCGCGCTGGGATCAACGCTGGGCTCCGGCTTCGGCTCCGGCTTCTCGCCTTCCTTGACGAACTGATTGACAACCGGCTGCGATTCCTTATCCAGGCCGAGCGCATTCGCCACGGTGTAGTGCAGGTCGGTCTGGTCGGTACGCCCGATCACGTTTTCCGCACCCGGGCCGGAGGCCGCGATACGCAGCTGCGCACCGGTGTGGCCCTGGCCGCCGCGCGCCACCTCATTGGAAGCCGCGGTGTTATAGGACATCTGCATGTAGTCGCCGTCCACCGTCTTGAGGATGGTGTTCACGCCCGAGGTCGTGCTTCCCGCACTCACGATCTGCGAGGTGTGAGCGTGATCGGCGGTCACGAGGATAAGAGTGGGTTCGCCATTCTCCTTGGCCCAGCGCTGCGCCACCGCAACGGCCTGGTCCAAATCGTCCAGTTCGCCAATCTGACCGCAGGCATCCGCCCCGTGATCAGCCTTATCAATCGAGGCAGCTTCCACCTGGAGGAAGAATCCGGCGTCGTTCTTGAGCAGATCCATGGACTTCTGGGTCATGGCCGCCAGAGTGGGAACATCGGCGGTCCGGGCTTCGTTAATCGTGCAGGTCTCGTAAGTCGTAGGCTTGCCCGGGTGGGCACCGACTCGTTGAACATGCGCGGCATATTGCCCGGAGTGAAGAGGCCGAGAACCGGCTTATCCTGGTTGGCTTCGGTCAGGGCAGCCATCTGCTCCGCCGTCGTCACAATCTGGAAGTCATTATCGCGCGCGTTTTCCAGCACGGACTTACCGGCCGTCCACCGCGTCGTCTCACCCCAGGTACCGGACACCTGTACTTCGGCGTCGAAGTACTTCGCGCCGCCGCCCATCGTCACGTCCGCGCGAGTATCCACGAGCTGTTCGGAAATCGAACCCATCCCGCCGTTTTCACGCAGATCGGAGCCCTTAGCCGGCTTCGCGTTCCCGGAGGGCGCGTAATGCGAGCGGCTGGTCACGTGAGCACCCATGACCGCCGGGGTGGCATCCTGCACTTCCGAGGTGGTGATATTACCGGTCTTGAGCCCGGCCCGCTTCGCCTTCTCCAGGAGGTTCTCCTGGGGCTTTTGGGCCAGGTCCACACCGATAGCGCCGTTGTAGGTCTTCGTGCCGGTGGCCCAGGCGGTACCCGAAGCGGCCGAATCGGTCACGTAGTTAATGGCGCCGTCGCGATCAATGGAGAAGTGGGTGTAGGACCCGGTGTACTCGAGGTTATCGATACCGGGCAGGCGCCCGTTCGCCCCGTAAAGGTAGTTGCGGGCGGAGGTGATTTCCGAATCGCCCATGCCGTCACCGATGAAGAGCACCACATTCTTGGCCTTGGCGTCCGAACGCTGCTCGCCGTCCTTGCCGTACTGAGCGAAATCACCGGGGGCCGGCACGGTCACCTTGCCGTTTTCGTCCACGGCGATGGCCATCTTGGCCCCACCGGCGACCGGCTTGGCCAGATTGGCATCGCTGGCAGCGGTGGAAGCTTCGGCGTTGAGGGAGAGTGCATTACCGATGGTGTAGAAAAGATCGGTCTGGTCGGTTTGGCCCAGCACATTTTCTTCACCGGGGCCGTAGGCGGCCACGCGCAGCTGCGCGCCGGTGTGCTGCTGGGAACCGGCATTCGTGCCATCCTCAGCGACCTTCGTGGTGCCGTAAAGGATGGACATGGGCGAACCATCGGCGGTGGTCAGGCGGGTCACGGGGCCCACGTGGTCGTCGCCGTCGGAAACAATCTGCGCGGTATGCGAGTGGTCCGCGGTCACGATAACGAGGGTCTGCCCGTCCTTCTTCGCGAAGTCCAGGGCAACCTTGGTGGCCTGGTCGAGGCGATCAGTTTCCCCGATCTGCCCGCAGGCATCCGAGGCGTGATCGCGCTTGTCAATGGAGGCGGATTCGACCTGGAGGAAGAAGCCCTTCTCCGCGCTCGGGTCATCGAGGAGTTCAATGGCCTTGCGGGTCATATCCACCAGCTCAGGCTCGGTGCCAATATCCTGCTTTTCGCAGGTGAGCGGATCGGCCTTCGCCCCGCCGACCTTCGCCTGGGAGGACTTGTAGGCCGTGGTCATATTCGAGGGTGCAAAGAGCCCGAGAACCGGGGAATCCTGGTTCGCCTTGGTGATTCCCGCGAGTTCGTCGGCGGTGGTCACCACCTGGAAATCATTCGCGCGGGCGTTGTCCACAACCGACTTATTGGCTTCCCACTGGGTGTTGTACTTGGCCGCGCCTTCAAGGAAGGGGTTGGTATTCCCGGAGGCCGTGGTCACCATGGCGTCGAAGTACTTTGCGCCGCCGCCCAGGGTCACATCCGCGCGGGTATCCACAATCTGCTCCGAGATGGAGCCGAGCCCGCCGTTTTCACGCAGGTCCGCGCCCTTGGCCGGCTTCGAGTTACCGGAGGGAGCGTAGTAGCTGCGGCTGGTGGAATGCGCACCCATGACGGCCGGGGTGGCGTCCTGAATATCGGAGGTGGTCACGTTGCCGGTACGCATCCCTGCGTTCTTGGCCTGCTCGATGAGGTTCTGCACCGGCTTGCCGGCCAGATCCACGCCGATGGCTCCGTTGTACGTCTTCGTACCGGTGGCCCAGGCGGTTCCCGAGGCGGCCGAATCAGTCACGTAATTGAAAGCACCATCCTTGTAGAGGGAATGGTGCGTGTACATACCTTCGGAGGTGAGTTCGTCAATACCTTCGAAACGCCCCGAGGCGCCCTTGAGGTAGTTGCGGGCCGCGGTGATTTCCGACTGGCCCATGCCGTCACCAATAATGAGGATGACGTTACGGGCCTTGGCGTTGGAACGCCCCTGGCCCGCCTTGCCGAATTGCGCGCAATCGCCGGGTTTGGGCGGAATAACGTTTCCTTGCGAATCAAAAATAACGCAGTTTTCCGGCCCGTTTGCGGTGCGGTAGGTGGTATTTTCCGCCGAAGCGGCACCTCCCGCGAGCGCCGAGAAGCCGACGGCGGCCACAGCTGCTGCTGCCACCGCGCGCCGGGCAGTGAAATGTGAGGATCCCATTGTCCTTTTATCCCTTCTAACAGAACGTGGGCCCTCTAAGGTTCACTTAACTCATTTACCGGAAAGCAAGCACAATGTAACGAACGGGTGAACAGTATTGTTTGTGCGTGGTGGGTGCGGCACCGTCAGGTTACGAAAATTCCAGGGTTTTAACGACGACGCCGCCCGCCGGGCAGCGGGCGTATCGGGCGCGCATCTAGCCCCGCGGGTAGGCATTTCCTCCGTATCCGGCCAGGTAGCGAGCCCGGGAGAGCCAGTATTCGGCTTCGCGCAGCCGACCGAGGGCATCGTGTTCCCAGCGGGTGCCGTCGGTGCGGGCGGCCCCGGCAACGAGGGAGAGCGTGACCCCGGCTGCCCGCGCATAGACGGGTGCGGCAGGTAAACGCTGTTCCAGTAATGCACACCACTGCCCCAGGATGGAACGCAGGTGCGGGTAGGCGGCCGGGGCCAGGTGGGGCAGCACGCTCATATGCCCGAGCAGGCAGGCCCAGTCGTCGGCGCGGTAGCCCGGGCCGAGGGAATCCACGTCAATAACGCCGGCACTCCAGCCGGTGGGGCTGGGCGCGGGCCCCGTTGGCGCGGGCGCGCCTACCGCAGCCCCCATTGGCGCGGGCGCGCCTACCGCAGTCCCCATTGGCGCGGGCGCGCCTACCGCAGTCCCCATTGGCGCGGGCGCGCCTACCGCAGTCCCCATTGGCGCGGGCCCGCCTGCCGCGGCCCGCGCTGCACCGTCGCGGGCCCGCGCTGCACGAAAATATTGGCCTCGTAAAAATCGCCGTGCACGGGCACGATAGGCCCGGGATCAAGGCTGGCCATCATCTCCGTGACTCCGCTGGCCACCGCGTGGGCGCGAGCCGCGATTCCGGGGAGGGCCACAGCTGCGGCGTGCGCGTAGTGGCCCACCCGATCCGCCCAGGCCGGCCGGTGAGTGAGGTGGATGGCCGCGGCCGGCAGGCTTTCTTGCAGGTTCCACAGGGTATCGAAAAGCGCGACGCTCTCCTCCCCCAGCCCGCGAGCCAGCCAATTGGCCAGCGGCTCACCCGGGAGGGTGGAAATAAGAACGAGGCCGCTCGGGTCTTCACGCACCACCCGCGGGGCGAGCACCCCGGCCTGGCCGAGCATGCGATGGCGTTTGGCCAGGGACTGCGCGGCCGGTGGGCGCAGCACCTTCGCGAAGGCACTCCCGCCGCCCGCGGTGGTGACTTTGACGACGGCGCGCCTGGTGGGCCGGTAGCTTTTGAGCTCCACCGCGACTTTTTCTCCCAGGAATGCCGACATTCGACTCGGGGTAACAGCCAGCGGGAGCGCGGGAAGCTCGGGGTCATGGGGGTATTCCCAGACCCACACGGCGGTATCCCGGTGGGTGAGGCGCACGAGGGTGGGAGTAAAAGTGTGGGAGAGCTGCGCGGTGGATGCGCACACGTATTTTTCGCGCGCTTGGCCGGTGGGGCGCCCGCCTTCTCCGCGGGCGCGCACCGTCACGGTGTAGCTCACGGTCACGCCGGCCCCGGGGCGGTGATTGACGCGGTGGACCGCCCAGGAGATGAGCTGCCAAGCGGGAAGGGCGATGGCGAGCATCGACCCGGCGTCCGGGCCGGTCAGCAGCGCTAAATCAGCGCTTTCCGAAGATGCAGCCATAGAACAATAGTGCCGCATCCACCCCGGTGGCACAATGCGGGCGCGCGGCCCGCCGACGCGCGCCCCATCCAGCACCGCCCGGCGGCACCGGGCTCCACCGGGCACGACCTGCGCGCGGCACACGTGCGGGTGGCCCGCGCGCCACGCTCGCCGCCGGCGTGGGAAGATGGAGGGGTGCGTGACCTTGCTGCCCTCCCCAAAGCCCATGTGCATCTGCACTTCACCGGTTCGCTGAGCGTGCCCAGCCTCGTGGATATGGCCCGCAGTGCCGGGGTGCGCCTGCCTGAGAACCTCACCGATAACGTGGCGATGCAGGTGCCCGCGGACCAGCGCGGCTGGTTTAGATTCCAACGTGCCTACGATGCCGCGCGCGCCGTCGTTCGATCTGAAGAAGCGATGCGGCGAATCGTACGCGAAGCGGCGCGGGCCGACCGTGCGGAAGGATCGCGGCGCCTGGAAATTCAAATCGACCCGACCTCCTACGCACCTTACGTTGGCGGTATCACCCCGGCCCTCGAGATTGTTCTCGACGAGGCGAAAGCGGCCACCCGGGATACCGGAGTGGAGGTGGGTGTTATTGTGGCGGCCTCGCGCACCCGCCACCCGCTTGATGCACGCACCCTGGCTCGCCTGGCCGCCCGCTACGCCGGGGATACTCCCGGTGAGGTGGTGGGTTTCGGACTCTCCAATGATGAGCGGCGCGGGCGCACCACGGAATTCGAGGCGGCTTTCCGCATCGCCAAGCGGGCCGGTCTGCGTTCGGTTCCCCACGGCGGGGAGCTGCTCGGCCCCGAGCATTTGCGCGAGGTCATCACGCACCTCAATCCGGATCGGCTCGGCCACGGGGTGCGGGCCGCCGAGGATCGCGCTCTCATCGGCGAGATTGTGGAGCGCGGAATCGCGCTGGAAGTGTGCCCCGCCTCGAATGTGTCGCTCGGGGTATTCCGCGAAAATGACGATGTTCCCCTGCGTACCCTGTTCGACGCCGGAGCAATCATCGCGCTGGGTGCCGATGACCCGCTGCTCTTCCTGGCCCGCCTCAATGCCCAGTATGAGATCGCACGCCGGCAGGGTTTCTCCGATGCGGAGCTGGCCGAATTGGCCCGCCGTTCCATCCGCGCGTCCTTCGCCTCCGCTTCCTCGAAGCGGGCCTGGCTCGCGGAGGTTGATGCGTGGCTGGAGGAAGAGGAAGAAGACTAGGCTTCCAGGCCGCCCGCTACGCTCCTAAACCGCCGAGCACCACCGGCTCGGGATGGAGCACCACCCCGAAGGCATCTTTCACACCCGCCTGGATTTCCCGGGCCAGGGCACGCAGCTGCGCCCCGGTGGCTCCCCCGGCATTGGTGAGCGCCAGGGTGTGCTTGGAGGAGAGCCGCGCCGGCCCGTGCCCGTAGCCCCGGGTGAACCCGGCATGCTCAATCAACCACGCGGCTGAGGTCTTGACCAGCCCGTCGACTACGGGAACACCGCCGCTCAGAGTTGCGTGCGCGGCGTCGTGCACCTCGTAACGCGGGGCTCCTTCTGGGAGCCGCTGCGCCTGCGCGGTGGTGAGCACCGGGTTGGTGAAGAAAGAACCGCACGAATACGTATCGCGGTCGGCATTATTGAGGACCATGCCTTTACCGGCGCGCAGCTCCAGCACCGCCTCCCGCACGGTTTCTGAAGGCACCCGCGCCCCGAGCTCCACCCCGAGGTGGCGAGCCAGCTGCGCGTAGCCGATGGGATCGGACACATTGGAGAGCTTCGTTTGGAAGGTCACCTCAAGGACGATATACCGCGGGCTCGGCCCGTATTCCCCAATGGTTTCCTTGAGGATTGAGGTGCGGTACCCCAGGCGCATATCCGCGAGGAACAGCGTGCGGATGCGTTCTTCGCGCCGGTCATAGACCTTGAGACGCGCGAGGGTCGCGGCGACTTCCTGCCCGTAGGCCCCGATATTTTGCACCGGGGCCGCGCCAACGGTTCCGGGAATCCCGGAGAGCGCTTCAAAACCGCCCCAGTCCTGGGAAATCGCGTGAACCACGAGGTCATCCCACGGGGTTCCCGGCAGCGCGGAAAAATTCGCGCCTTCGCAGCTGCCCAGCGAATCCAGCACGATCCCGGAGCGCATATCGCGCAGCACAATCCCGTCAAAATGGCTATCCGCGGGGAGGATATTCGAGCCGCCCCCAATCACGAGGAGCGGGGTGCCGGCCGCGTCCGCCCGGCGCACGGTATCCACCACGTCGGTTTCGGTGGTGGCTTCCACGAGTTCAGTGAAGGTTCCGCCCACGCCGATGGTGGTGAGCTCGGCGAGGGTAGTAGCTCCGCTGCGGGCCCGGGTGGAGAGCACCGGCGCGCTGACGTGATGCGGTTCGGGTGGTTCGGGAAGAGTACAGCTCATTGTTCTAGCCTACGGCTTTCGCGGCGACGGCGCATGCGCTGCGCGCGCGATTGGTACGACGGCGCAGCTCCAGCCCGCGCGTTAGTAGAACGACGGCGCAGCCGGGGCCACCAGATACGCAAAAAGGGAAGCCCGTTCAGGCTTCCCTCAAGCTGTGCATCCCGGCCGGGGCTCGCCCCGGGTGGGATACCGTCACGCTACCGCGCTATTAGCGGGTTTCGCGATGGTTCGTGGAGGCATTGCACCGCGAGCAGTACTTTTTCAGCTGCAGACGATCCGGATCGTTGCTGCGGTTCTTCTTCGTGATGTAATTACGTTCCTTGCACACCTCGCAGGCGAGGGTGATCTTGGGACGCACGTCAGCAGACTTGCTAGCCATTCCTTTTTCTCCTCAAGGTTGTGCCCTACTGGTAGTCAGTAGCGGGGGCGGGGATTGAACCCGCGACCTCACGATTATGAGTCGTGCGCTCTGACCATCTGAGCTACCCCGCCTCATGTCACCGCATGAGGCGGCAACGGAGCCCCGAAAGAGAATCGAACTCTTGACCTTCTCCTTACCATGGAGACGCTCTGCCGACTGAGCTATCGGGGCGATGCCGATTTCGCAACGAGTACCAAGCTTACTCGATTCACGCTGAAAAACCAACAGTGCGAGAAATGTGAAACAGAACAATCTATTTCGACATTTCGTGGCGGGTGTAGGATTCGAACCTACGAAGCGTAACGCATCTGATTTACAGTCAGGTCCCTTTGGCCGCTCGGGAAACCCGCCAATATAACTTCCGAAGAAGTGTTTTTCACCCCGTGGAAGAAAGGCTTCGTGGCCGCCCTTCCGTAAGGCACCAGATGAGATTACCCAGGGAGGAAAGTTACTGTCAACTTTTGAGGCGGGAACGTGGCCACCACCACTCCCCTGGTTGCCCGGCGGGCGCGCCGACCGCTAGCTGCGCCGTCGTACCTACGCGTGCAATGGTGCGGATCCACGTGCCGCAACCGAACTTAGGGCAGGCGGTGAATCCACTCGGGTGTGGAGAATTTCGCCTCGTAACGTTCCTGGGCCACGCGCAGGTCCTCCGCGGTGATCTCCCCCTGGCTCGCGCCGTATTTCTGGGTGAATACATCCTTGAATACCGCGATAATGGCGTCGCGTTCCATCCCGGTCTGGCTCTTCATGGGATCCACGCGCTTGTTCGCGGAGCGGTGCCCGCGGTTCTTCTTGCCCGCGCTGCCCATATTGAGCACGTCCATCATTTTGTCCGCGTCAATGTCATAGGCGAGAGTGACGTGATGAACCATATAACCGGTCGCGAAATGCTTCTGGGCCGCGCCACCGATTTTGCCGCGGTCGGAGGCGATGTCATTGAGGGGGACGTAGTGGGCTTTCACTCCCACCCGCGCGAGGGCTTCGATCACCCAGGCATCCAGGAAGGGATAGGACTCCAGGAAAGACATCCCGTCCACGAGCGCGGTGGGCACCACCAGCGAATACGTGATGCAATTGCCCGGCTCCATGAACATGGTGCCCCCGCCGGTAATGCGCCGGCCCACGGTGATCCCGTGGCGGTCCACCCCGTCCTGGTTGATCTCATTGGAATAGGACTGGTACGAGCCCATGACCACGAGCGGGCGGTCCCATTCCCAGATACGCAAGAAGGGCTTGTGTTCCCCGCGGGCCACCGCTTCGGGGAGGGTTTCATCCATGGTCATATTGAGAACCGGGTGGATGACCGGGGTGTGAAGGACCTCGAAATCGATATCTTCCCAGGCCAGGGCGTGGCCGACGGCGCGGCGCACCGCCACGGCAACCCCGCGCGGGCTCAGCCCGAAGAGGTTATCGGTGGGGAGCACCGCCGCCTCCACCGCCTGAGCAATATCTTCCGCGGAAGCATCCGCGCTCAGCCCCTCGATGGCATCGGTGATGCGCCACAGCGCGCTATCCGGTTCGATGAAGAAATCGCCGGAGAGGCGAATATTGGCGAGTTTGTTATCGACCACGTCCAGGTCAACAATCGCCATTTTCTGGCCGAGTTCCTTGTATTCGCCGTGCATAAGCGTCCTTCTTTCTGTCGCGGAAGGTGAGGGGTGAGCGGAGGGTGACGGATGAGCGGAGGGCTAGAGAAGTGCGCCGTCGTGCGACTCCCCGCGGGAAATCGCGGTCATCGTGTCACGATTGACCACCTTGACGCGGGCGCGGCCCTGCTGGGCGCCGAGGTTTTCCTCGAAAGCTTCCAGGAGTTCCCAGCCTTCCCACGTGGTCCATTTCACGCCGCGCTCGGTAAGGAGATCGAGGAGCCCGCGCCCACCCGAGCCGTCCCCGGTGGCGCGCGCGATGCCGGCTTGGGCGTCGGCAACAAGGTGGCGGATGGTTTGGCGTGCATCGGATTTCGTGGAACCAATGAGGCCCACGGGGCCGCGTTTGATCCACCCGGTCACGTAGTAGCCGGGGATGGTCTCCCCGGTATCGGTGACGATGCGCCCTTCCTCGTTCGGGATGACCCGGTGGATGGGATCCCAGGGCAGCCCATCCAGCGGTTCGGAGGCGTAGCCGATGGCGCTATATACGGCTTCCACCGGGTAATCCACGGTTTCGCCGGTGCCGGCAACGGTGCCATCCCCCTGGAGCTGGGTGCGTTCCATACGGATTCCAGTCACGTGATCCGTGCCGAGGATTTCCACCGGCGCCTGCATGAGGTGGATATGAATCCGGCGCGGGGCGGTCATTTCTTCCGGATCGTTGAAAACCCAATCCGTGAGGAGATCCACCACCTGACGGGTCATCTTCGAGGAATCCAGGGCTTCCTGAGAGCCGGCATCATATTGGAAATCTTCGGGGTAGACCTGGATATCCACCCCGGCCACTTCGCTCAATTCGCGCAGCTCAAGCGGGGTGAACTTCACCTGGGCCGGGCCGCGCCGCCCGAAAATATGCACGTGTTCGACGGGGTTGGCACGCAGCCCGCGCTCCACATTCTCCGGAATATCGGTGTGGGCGCGCAGGTCGTCCGCGGAACGCACGAGGATGCGGGAAATATCGAGGGCCACATTCCCCACCCCGATAACCGCGACGTTGCGGGCATTCAGGGGCCAGGTGCGCGGCACATCCGGGTGGCCGTCGTACCAGGAAACGAAATCCGCGGCCCCGTAGACTTCCGGAAGATCGGCGCCTGGGATGGTGAGGGGTACGGATTGATCGGCGCCGGTGGCGACGACGACGGCATCGTAAAACTCGTGAATCTCGGACATGTGGACGTCTTCCCCGATTTTCACATTCCCGAGGAAGCGAATATCGCCGCGTTTGAGGATGGCGTGGAGGGCTTTGATAATCGAGCCGATGCGCGGGTGGTCAGGCGCGACCCCGTAACGGACCAGGCCGTAGGGGGTGGGCAGCTTATCGAAAAGGTCAATGCTGACCGGGATATCGGATTTGCTGAGGATATCCGAGGCGTAAATCCCGGCCGGTCCCGCGCCGATAACCGCTACCCGATAGGGGCGTTCCGGGGTGGTTTGCTCGGGGGCGGGGGATGCATGTGTCACGGCTAACTCTCCTTCTGCGTTCACCTCCCCTATCTTAGCGAGCCGCGCGCACGGCGGGCAGAGTGGTACTGGGGAACATCGAGCCACACAGGGTGGTACTGCACGACAGAAAATCGGGGATTGGCTGTAGCTCCAGTACCACTTTGTTATCCGGCCTGATGAATAGGCGGTCAGTTCTGCCGAGGGGCTCCCCAAAAAGCAACCCCTCGATATCGCGGCTCTCAGCATGCAACCTGACGACAGTGGGCGCCACAGGATGCAACCTGACGACAGCGAGCCCCACAGGATGCACCCTGACGACAGCGAGCCCCACAGGATGCAACCTGACGACAGCGAGCGCCACAGGATGCAACCTGACGACATCAAAACAATTTCTTAACGTAGTTGCGGTTGCACTTTGATTTCCGGCAGTCGCGGCAACCGCTCCGCGAGAATATCAGCGGCTTCACAAACCCCAATAGTCACACGCGTCCCCGCCGGGGCGGTATATGTTTTCCGAGCTGTAGTGCAGATGTCGTACATGCGAAGTACACCTCGAAAAAACACCCCGCCTCCCGCCGGGTGGGTATCAGCTCGAGCCAATACCCCCGCATTCCGCAGACCGACCTCCCGCCGGCGCGGGGCAGGTTTTGTTTTCCGGAAGCGGCTGCGCATGGCCAGTTACGATCCGGGAAATAGGGCGAGGGGCCGAGCATAGGGCAAGGAACCGAACATAGGGCGAGGGACCGGGCATAATGCTCGGTCCCTCGCCTTGGTGTGTATTCGTAGCTTCGGCCCGTTTGATGGTCCGCTGCTATCCCGCTACTCAGTGCGAGAGGCGCGGCACGGGCCACACCGGGGTGCAGTCTTTAGTGCACCGTGGTGTCGAGACGAATAATCCCGTAGGTCCAGCCGTGGCGCAGGTAGACCGCGCACGGTTGCTTCGTTTCTTCGTCGATGAAGAGGTAGAAGGGGTGGCCCACCATTTCCATTTCGTAGAGAGCCTGGTCCACGGACATGGGATTGGCTTCGTAGAGCTTATCGCGCACCACAACCGGGGAATCCCCCAGCTGGGTTTCTACCGCTTCCCCGGTAGTTTCGGGGCGGGTGGGATGCGTTGCTTCCACCTCGGCTTCGGGCGCGGGCTCCACCTGGGCTTCTGCCGCGAGTTCCTCCGCGGTGAGCGTGAGCGGTTCGCCCACCTTCTCAACCACACGCCGATGGGACTTACGGCGATCACGCGAGCGACGCAGCCGCTCAAAAAGCTTTCCGGATGCTAGATCGAGGGCGCTGTACTGATCAGCAGCTGAGGCCTCAGCCCGGATAACCGGGCCCTTATCAATAACCGTGATTTCGATAACTTTCGAGTTATCCGCTTGGGCGGGGTTCTTTTCCTTCGACACCTCTACCTCAACGCGCTGAGCGCGCGGAGCGAACTGTTCCACCTTCGCGATTTTTTCTTCGATGTGATTGCGGAAACGGTCCGAAACTTCAGTGTTCCTACCCTTGACGATAATCTCCACGGTGTCCTCCTTGGGATGTAGTGGCGGGCGCGCGGCCCGCTGAAAAAAATGCCCGCTTCTCACGCGGATAAGAGAGGCACCACCCCCTATCCTGGGTCACCCGGCACGCATGCGGCTCAACGTTCACCATTGCTCGTTTCACCCGCTCGCGCGGCCGGCACCGTTATTTCTTGGCATTAAGTGTAGTTCAGTTCACAACATTCTGAAAGGGCTGGAACAGCGATAATGCTGTGCGCGAGTTCGCTGGACGCGGATCCGGAGCGAGGGCTAGGACCAATGCCGCAACCACCTGCCCACCCGCCTGCGCGATGGCTCGGGCACACCCGGCCAGGGTAGATCCGGTGGTGAGAACATCGTCAATAAGAATGACCCGCCCGGGAATGGTGATGCCCGGACTCAGCCGAATCCCGCGGCCTTTTGCGGCCCGCTCCCGCTGACCGGCAAGGTGGCGCTGCCCGGCCCGGGCCCGCTTTTCTTCCGCCGCGTGTTTTGCGCGGGCCAGGAGCTGAGAGGGCAGCGCGCCGAGTGCCCCGCCGCCAGCTCTCTCACCGCGCAGGATGCCGCCGAGCAGCCCACTACCGGCACCTTCACCGCTGATGAGCACCGGTACGGCCCGCGCATCGACTCCCCCGGCAACCAGCCCCCTGGCCGCGGCCTGCGCCAGGTGGCCGGCTATGAAACGCCCGGCCCGGTGGCGGGCCGCGCCCGAGGGCGCGGGAATAACGCTGAGCGCCGTGCCTTCCCAGAGCGGGGCGAGCTGCCGGCAGCGCTGCGCAAAAAGAGTGGCGAAGCGGGCGGTGAGTGCGGCGTCGTTCCCGTGTTTCCAGGTGAGGAGTGCTTGCCGGCGTACCCCGACGTATTCCCCCAGGGCGAAAACCGGGAAGAGCGCTTCTTCGTCGCCGCTCGGGAGGATCTGCATAAGGGCCGGGGCGCGGCCTTCCCCGCCGCGCCAGCTGCCGGCTACCGCGCGGGTGCAGGCCGGGCACAGGGTGGCATCCCAGGCCCCGCATCCGGCGCACCAGCGCGGGAAGATGAGGTCGCCCAGGGCGCCGGCCCAGGAGCGCAGCGCCCCGGTAGCGCCACCGCGATGAGCGCGCGAACCAGCGCCACCGTTACGTGCTAATGGGGCGCGGGGCGGCGGGGGCGGCGTCGTACCAATAAACATGAGCCCAGCGTGCCGCACGTGCACCGAAAACGCAGCCACCCCCGCGCGGTCTGTGGATACGCGCGGCTTTTGGGAGGCTGTGGATACCTACTACCCCGGCAGCACAATATCCGTGACGCCGGTGGCGACCGGGCGCCACGCCCCGCCGTCGCGAGTGGCAACCACCTGTTGGTCGGTGAGGACCACGATGGATTGCTCCCCGCGCCCGGCGGTCAGCCGCACCGAACCGGGATAGGGCGTGACGTTGAGGCGTTCCATGGGCCCGCCCACCCGAACCGCGAAAATCAGCGGGTCGGTGCCGGCGGTGGCGCGCCCGAGCACCGCGATATCGGTACTGGAAATCCAGGCCACCGAACTCACATCCGCCAGGCGCTGCCCCACTTCCAGGGGGTCGCCGAGCGCCGTCGGCTCGTGGCGGGCATCGCGCTGGATGGGAGCAATGAGCATCTGTACGGTATCCCCCACCTGCGCCACGATAAGCAAGCGCGCGCCCTCACGCGAAGCCCGTACCTCGCGGATCCGCGCCCCCTTGAGGAACGGCGCGGTCAGTTCGCGCACCCGGCCGTCATCGGCCGCGGCCAGCACCACGCCCTTATTATCGGTTTCGGAAGTCCACACCCAGCCCCAGTAATCATACGAGGGCTCCACCAGGCGTTCCCCGCGCACCATCGCGAAAGGCTGGAAACCATCGCTTCCCACCCGCACCAGGGCATCGCGCTGGGCGGTGAGCAGGGCGTAGGATGCCACCGAATCGGAATAGTTCCCGGCCATGCGCGCCACCTGGATATCGTCGAACACCCCGCTGGTGAAGACCGGGCGGGTCTTGCCTTCTTCCACCTTGTAGGGCCGGTTATTTTCCAACACCGTGAGGTCATAAGCCCCGTACGGATACGTGGGCAGGTCTGCGATGGCGATGGTATCGAGCGGCTCGCCGGACACCGTAATATTCACCGAATGCACCGGCACCACGCTCTGGCCGGTGAAGGAACGCTGGATTTGCTGCACGGCACGCGCCTGGGATTCCCGACTGAGGGTGGAGATCTCCGCGGTGACATCCAGGGTCAGCACGCCGCTCTCCAGTTTCGGGCTGGAGGCCATGCGCAAACTGGTGGGAATTTCCGAGTGCACCGCATCGGCAAGCCACGGCGAAGGCCCGGCCAACAGCCCGGCAATCGTGGAAGAAATAAAGGTCATCCGCGGGTAGAACCGCAGGTCGGGCACCATGGTATCCGAGCCAGGACCGATGAAATACAGCGGGGTACGCACGTACATGGAGGCGAAGAGGCTATCGGTCATCATGATGCCGTCTTCCAGTTCCGCGATGCGCCATTCTCCGCTGGCGTTGCGCTCCAGTTTGAAGGTGGTGGAGTGGATGGCGTCCGTGGAGGCTTCGGTGTAGCGCCCGCCGGTATCCACGGTTCCCTGCGCGGTCACCGAAATAACGTAGGTGCCGTCCTCGCGTTGGGTGGGGGAAATATTTTGAGAATTCGGGTAGACCCGCACCTGGGAGCGCGGGTTCCAGGTGCGGCCGGCTTCTTTGGTGAGGAATTGGCGGGCAGTGGCGTAATCGTCGCCCGCCCCGCTGCTTCCGGCCAGCAGGAAACCGCGGATGACTTCTTCGGGCGAGGCGCCGGTGGCCGGCCCGGCCGGGGTGAGACCGAAAACAGCTTCTTCGGTGGGAGGCACGCTCGCCTCATTGACCGGCCCGGAGCGCGGCAGCCGCCCGCAGCCGGCCAGCGTCAAGATCACCACGCTGAGCAGCACCGCGAGGGCACGCCCCCGCCCCGCTTTCTTCAGCACGTGCGTGTTCATGCGTCCTCCTTCCCCGCCGAACCGGTAGGCGCCACTGTTCCGGTAGGCGCCGCCGAACCGGTGGGCGCGTTCGGGGTGTGCGTCGTCGTACCAGTGTGCGCCATTGTTCCGGTAGGCGCGCTCGGGGTGTGCGTCGTCGTACCGGAAACGCCCGTGCCCGGTACCGCATTTTTCGGCGACGCCGCCGCAGCGGCCCCGCTACTTGCGTCCACCGGCGCTACCGCAGTTGCGCGAATAGCTGGAATCGTGCCGGTGGTACCCACCGCGGGCAGGGACCCGGTGGTATCCGCCCGTGCGATCTCGATGGGAATATCCCCGCTGTCCTGCCAGTCTTCCGCGGCCGCCACCCGCAGGGGCAGCGGCGGGGTGAAAGCCGCTTTTTGGGTGCGGGGCACGGTGAGGAGGAAGGTGGATCCCACCCCCAATTCGCCAGTGGCCTGCAGGCGCCCTTCGTGGAGCAGGGCGTCCTCGCGGGCAATGGTCAGGCCCAGGCCGGTTCCCCCGGATTTGCGGACCCGGGAGGTATCGGCGCGCCAGAAACGGTCGAAAACATGGGCGGCCTGCTCGGGGCTCAGGCCGATACCGCGGTCGGAGACTTCCACCGCCACCGCGGTATCCGAGCCGACCACCCGCACTTTGACGGGCCCGCCTTCGGCATGCTCCACCGCGTTCACCACGAGGTTGCGCACGATGCGTTCGATGCGGCGCGAGTCCACGCTCGCCACGGTTTCCCCGCGCGCGGAGAGCGTGACGGGCACCCCGTTCGCTTCGATCAGGGGCGCCTGGGAGATGATCACGCGCCGCACAATTTCTACGACGTCGATTTTGCTGGTTTCCAGCACCATCGAACCCGCATCGAAGCGGGAAATCTCCAGCAGGTCGGAGAGCATGGTGTCCAGGGAAATGAGTTGGGAATGCTGGAGTTCGGCCGAACGGCGCAGGCTGGAGGGCAGTTCGGAACGCTTATCGTAAATGAGCTGGCCGGCCATCCGGATCGTGGTGACCGGGGTGCGTAATTCGTGCGAGACCGCGGATACGAAATTCTGCTGCACCTGGGAGAGCCGCTCGAGGCGGGTGAATTGGTCCTGGAGCGATTCGGCCATCTGGTTGAAAGCAGAGCCGAGCTGGGCTAGTTCATCTTCCCCGCGGTCGTCCATGCGCACATCAAAAGCGCCCCCGGCCAGCTGGCGGGCATTTTCCGCCGCCGCCCGCACCGGCTTCAAGACCACGTTGACGAGCACCCCGGTGGCCACCGCCACGATGGTGAGCAGGGCGATGGTGGCGAGCATCAGCACCCGGGAAACCTGCGCCACCGTCACTTCTTCGTTTTCCAGGGAATAGAGCGTGTAGAACTCATACATGCCGGCATTGGGCAGGCGCACGGTCGCGCCGATGAGAATCCCGGGGAGGGTGTATTCCTCCCCCTTGGCAATCGCCACCGCCTGCCATTGCGGGCTGGAGGATTCCTGCACGGCTTCGCGCAATTCGGGGGTGAGCACATCCATAACTGTTGCCGGGGTGGGTGCTCCCACATCGGCCACCAGGTAGTTACCGGTATTTTGCCCCGGGGAGCGGATGAGGGCCGTGCCCACCACCCCGCGGATCGGCTCGAATTGGGAACGCACCTGCGCGTTGGCGATTTCCTGGACCGCCCCGGAGGTCTGGGCGTTTGCGGAGTCAAAAACGTATTGGGCTTGGGAGCGGGCGCCGTAGAACTGTTCGGTGGCGGCGCTCACCGCGCGCTCGTAGAGTTGCGAACGCGTTTGGTTGGCAACAATTACCGCGGTGACGATGCTGGTGAGCACCCCGATTGCCACAATTGCGGAAACCACCCGCGCGTTGAGGGAGGTGCGCCACGATTGTGAAAATGAGGTGAGGGCGCCACGCCCCATGCTCCCGAGGCTGCGATGGATATAGCCGCGCCGCGAAAATTGACTCACTCCTGGGTTGCCCCCGCCCGGTAGCCCACCCCGCGCACCGTAATAACCACCTCGGGATTATCCGGATCCTTTTCCACCTTGGAGCGCAGGCGCTGGATATGCACGTTAACGAGGCGGGTATCGGTGGAATCGTGGCGGTAGCCCCACACCTGTTCCAGCAGTTCTTCGCGGGAGAACACCTGGTAGGGCTTGCGCGCCAGGGTGGTGAGCAGCTCGAATTCGAGGGGTGTCAGGTGCAGATCTTCCCCGTTGCGGGTGACCTGGTGGGCGCGCGGGTCGATAACCAGATCGGCAACCCGCAGGGTTTCCGCTTCCGGTTCGGTACGCCGCAGCCGCGCCTTAATACGGGCCAGCAGCACCGAGTTCTCAAAAGGCTTGGTGACGTAATCATCCGCCCCGGCTTCCAGGCCGGCCACCACGTCCACCGAATCGGTGAGCGCGCTCATCATAATGATGGGCACATCGCTTTCTTCCCGCAGCTGGCGGGCCACTTCCACCCCGCTCATTCCGGGCAGCATGACGTCCAGCAGCACAATATCCGGTGTTTCTGCCCGGAAAATAGGCAGGGCATTGGTGCCGGTGGCACACACCGTCACGGCGTATCCTTCCGATTCCAGCAAGATCGCCACCATTTCAGAGATACCGGGATCGTCATCGACCACAAGAACGCGCATAGTCATAGCGCCATTTTCTCACGTTCGCGCCAATCGTGCAGAAAAACGCACGAATGGCGTGCGCGGTGGGCGCGGCGGCTGCGGGGCGCAAGGCGTACGGCAGGGCCTGCGGTGGCGGAACGCGGGGCGCGGGGCCGGAGATGCGTCGTCGTACCCCTAGTTATCTTCCGGCGCCCTACTTCTCCTCCGGCGTTTCCGGCTCTTCGCTCCGCACCACGCTCAGGCGCGGGCGCACCTCCACATCAGAGGGGCGGCTCACCCGCCGGGTAGCGCGGGTAGGTTCGGGTGGCTGGCGGGTGGCGGTTTCGCGGATGGCGTCCGCGAGCGCCATGAGGTCGGTATCCGAGGGCGGGGCCGGTTCAAATTCGGTGCGCAGGCGGATCATCTGCCAGCCGCGCGGGACGGTCACCGATTCGGCGTGGGCTTCGCACAGGTCGAAGGTGCCCGGGGAGGCCACCGGTGAGAGCGGCCCGATCACGGCGGTTGCTTCCGCGTACTGGTACGTCAACGTGGCAACGGCCGGCTGCTGGCACGTGGTGCGGGAACACTTTCTCAACGGACTCACGCCTTAGACGTTAGCACGCCCGTGTAACCTTGGGGTATGGACACTTTTCCTTCCCAGCCTCGCCCCCGCCGCCGTGATCGGCACGGACGGGGCATTCGAGGACCGGTGATCCCCTACACCCTGCCGGCCTGGCGCACCCGCGCCGATAAATTCGACGATATTATCGCCGCCGAACTGGCCACCTACCGCACCCATTTCGGTGAGGATATGCGCGATCTTGATTTCGCGGTGATGGACGTTCCGGCCTCGGATCCCTCGCCGTGGGAGGACGGCGTGCCGCTCGCGCGCCTGCTGCCTTTCGAACGCGGCGGCGCGGTGCGGGCGCGGCTGCTGTTTTACCGGATGCCGATGATGCGCACCGCGATGGCCAGCCCTTTCCCGCGTATCGTCATCCACGATATTGTTACCGAGCAGCTCGCCGCGGCGATTTCCCGCCACCCCGAAGACATTGATTTTTTGCGGCGCGGTTTCTAGTTTTTTCGGGTACGACGCCGCAGCTGCGGCCCGCGTGCCTGCGTTCCTGCACGCCGTGGCGGCGCGGTGGTGCGCTTTTATTTATCGCGCACACCTAGTTGGCTCGCATCCCTGATTTTAGTTCTGGCGCACCGCGACGCGGGCGGAGAGCGCTTCGCGCTGGTCGGCCACCGCGCTCACCCAATCAATTCCGCTGGCCCCGCCGGCTTCCCCGTTCGGGGCAAGGATGAGGGCCGCGGCGCTCACCGAGTTTTCCGCTTCGATGCGGTAGCCGCGGGCCGCCTCAGATAGTTCCACCGTGGCGTATCCGCGCACCTGGGCATCCACGGGGTCGAGGTCCACGCCGTCAGCGCCCACCGGGGTGATGTCTACGTGGCCGCGCCCAGCCAAGGCCAGGCGGGCCGGGCCGGGCCCGAAGCTTCCCGCCGTGCGGGCGGCCGGGGCAACCGGGCTGGCCCAGGCAGCGTCTCCCCCGCCGGCCAGTAACACGCCCGCGGCGAGGGGCTGCGCCCCGCGCACCTGCACCGCGTAGGTGCCCGGGTCGATACCGGCCAGGGTAAGGTCCATAACGGAATTCGCGGCGATCTCCACGTCTTCCCCACCGGGCAGGGGGCGGGTGGCGCCGTCTTCCCCGGTGAGCTGCACCGTGAAGGTGGTGGCCTCCCCGGGGTTGGCGATGCGCAGGGTGGAGCCCTCCGGGATTCCCGGAATGGTCAGCTCCGTGGCGGCCGGGGCACCGGTCGCAAAATCCACCCCGGCCCCGCTGGTCCCGGAAATATGCTGGTTTTGCAGGGTGGCTCCGAAGGTGCCGGCCTGGGCGCTCAGGTGGAGGGCGAGGCGGGAATCTTCGGCGAGCAGGCCGTCCAGGGTGTGGCGCACGGTGGAGCGCCCGGGTACCGCCACTCGCACCGTGCCGAGCGGCCCGGCCCCGCCTAGGCCGTCCACCCGCACGGTGATGGGTGCGGCGCCCGGATTGGTGAGGAGAAGCTGGTTGGAGTACCCCACGCTGGTGGCCGAGGCGGTGATCCACAGGTCTCCCGCCCCGCTCACGCAGGTATTCGTGGCCAGGCCGCGCCCGTTGCCGCCCTGGGCGCTATAGGCCACCGCACCGGAAAGAACTTCGCCGGGATCGGCGCTGAGGATGGTGCCGGTGGGAAGCGCTGCGCGCGCTTCCTTATCCGCGGTCCCGAAAAGCAGCACCTGGGTGGCAATATTTTCCGCGGTCCCCCCGGGGGTGCCCTCCACGGTCATGCCCGCGGAAATGGTTTGTTCGAATCCGCCCCCGCAGAGCAGCTGGGTGGGGGCTTCTCCCGCGCTCGCCACCTCGGCTTCTACCGCGCGCGGCGCCCCGGTGGGAAGAACGACGCCGGGCGCCGCTACCGCGGCGGCGATTCCCAGCACCGCGAGCGCGCTACCGGCCCGCACCGTGAGGTGGCGCCAGCGCGCCCCGCTCCCGCTGGCACGCACCACTTCGGCTTCATCGCGAACCTGGTCCATTACTCCACCACCTTCCGACGCACCGGGATGGCCACCACGAGCGCCGCGGCCACGGCGAGGATCCGCGCGGCGGCCACCAGAGCGTCCCCGGTGCGGTTATACGTCATCGTGAGGCGCCCGGAGCTCCCGGCCGGTATCTCAAAAGCTTGGGCCCAGCCGGCGTTATAGGTGGGAAGGCGCTCGCCGTCCAGACGGGCTTCCCACAGCGGGTCCTGGCGTTCGGCCAGGCGCACAATCCCGCCGCTGCGGCCCGCGCTCGCAGGCAGTTCAGTATCCACACCGTAGCGCCCGGCGGGTAGCGCGCTGCCGTCCAGGGTGAGGCGCGCAGCGTCCACGGCGCTCGCCTCGCTGCGGGTGAGCCGCCAGGAAAGCTGCCGGTCGGTGGCGCTGATCATATCGAAACGCCCGGTGGAACCCAGGGCGCGGGCGAGCTCCCCGGCCCGGGGCGCCTGGGTGGGGATTACCACGTAAGAAATGGCGTGTTCGGCCAGGATATCCGCGGCGCACGGGTTCCCAGCGTTCATATCGGCGACGGCGCTGGCCACCTCCGCCGCGGCGGCATCCCCGGAGTAGGTTCCTTCCAGGGCCGCGAGCGCCCCGGCCATGGTGCTATCGGTGAGTTGGCGGCCCGGCCCGCGCCAGATTTCGGCGCGAATACCGTTCTCCGCCGGGTAGAGGGCGAGGACCCGCACCCGGTCCGGAGAGGAGGCTTCCAGGGTGGCGGCGGCCGGCACCGGCCTCCCGCTTTCCTGCTGGAGCTCGGTGGTGCCGGTGAGGACCCGGCTGAGGTAGAGACCCGATCCGGCCAGGGCGCTAAGGATCAGGACCGCAACCGAGCCCAAGCCGAAGAGCTGATAGAGCCCGAAGGAGCGTCCGCTCATATCGGTGCGCAGGCCATCCCCGGCGCTCACCAGCGCGATCCACAGCCCGCCGAGCGCCACGCTCAAGCCGATACCGCTCCAGGCTGGCGCGCTGAGTGCGGTGGCGCCGTCGTACACCTGGGCTACGGATACGCGAGTGGAGGCAATTGCCCAGGCGAAACCGACCGCGGCGATCAGCCAGCCGGCGCGGATGCGCTGCCAATTACGCGCCCGCCCCAGGGCCAGGACCGCGATCATCACGAGGCAGGCCGCGCAGATGAGGGCGATCTCCCCGAGCCACGGGAGGGTCTCAGGTTGGGCGAGGGGGAAGAAGGAGAGGAGGTCGAGGGTGCTCGGGCGGGCCGCGAAAGGTTCTCCCGGGGTGGCGAACAGCAGCCGCCAGGAAGCTTCGAGCCCGGGAATGACCACCACGGCCGCGGGGATCGCCACCCACAGCCAGCGCAGGCGCCGCCAGCGCAGCGCCCCCACCAGGGCAATGAGAAGAAGCACGGCAAGCATGACCGGGGCGGCCGCCGCCAGGTAGATACCGGCGAGCGCCGCGGTGCCCAGGCCCGCGGTAGATTCGATGCGGTCGCGGGTGCGGGGCAGGCGCCATACGGAAAGCACCGAGGCGGCCAGCACCGGCACAAGTATATGGACGAGCGCCCCGGCCACGTGGCCCGCGCTCAGCGCCCCCACCAGGGGCCCGGCCCCGGCCCAGACCAGGCCGGCCACCGCGCGCACATGCGGGGAAAACGTAAGGGTGCGGGCCGCCCAGAAAGCCGTCATACCGGCCAGCACGGGGGCGCACAGGAGCAGAAGTACCGCGGCGTCGCCCAGGGTGCCCCCGAAGGGCTGGAGTGCCAGGGCGAGCGGGGAGAGCAGGGTCCATAGCGCGTCGATGCGCCCGGGGCTGCCATCCCCCACCGCGAGCCAGCCGGGCAGGCTGGCGCGCAGCACTTCGGTGCCGGTGAGGGCATCGGGGCGCAGTGCCCCACCGCTCAAGTACCCGCCGCGCAGCAGCGGGAAGGCCGCCACTCCCGCCACGAGGCTGGTCAGGAGGAGGACGGTGCGCCGGGCACGTGCGGTGGACCGGTGCCAGCGCCGTCGTTCTGCTTCTTCAAGCGGATTCGGGCGCGCCACCAAACGGATTTTCTCCCGTTCACTGCGTGTCATTTCGCGCCGTGCCGCGCGCACGTCGCGCCCGCGCGCTTCGAGGGCCGCGAGTCCGGCACGGCTTTTTTCAGTGCGCCGGCGCCGCCGCCGAGCCCGCATCAGCGCGGGAAGGCTCCCGAGCAGGCGTGCGGCCCCGCGTATTTCGCCGTCCGCGAGCCGTGCCTCTTTGCCGAGCAGCCGCACCAGTGCCCGCACCGGGCCGAGCAGCACGTACCCGAGAAACAGGAAGGGCGCGAGCAGTGCGGGGGCGGCGAGCACCGCGTTGTAGAGTTGCGCGCCGCGGCGGGCCGCAAAAGAATCTCGGCCGTCGTTGCCGAGAGAGACGCGCGCGTGGCGCACGGTGGCGGAAGGTTCAACGACGACGCGCCAGCCCGCTCCGCGCAACCTCCGCGAGAGTTCGAGTCCATCCCCGAAGGGCCCCAGCCAGGTATCGAAACCGCCCACCTCGCGCAGGGCGCTGGCGCGCACGAGCATGCCGACGCTTCCCACCGCGAGTACGTCGGAGCGCCCGTCCAGCTGACCGCCGTCACGGTCATCGAGGGCGACTTCCGGGACTCGCCGCGCGCTGCGGGTGGCGCGGATACCGACTTCCAAGAGGGCGCCCGGATCCACCCAATCCACCTGTTTGCAGCCCACCGCGCCGATATTGGCGGCATTTTCCAGGGTACGGGCGAGGTTCGCGAGGGCATCCGGGGCGGGGGCGCTATCGTCGTGCAGGATCCAGTAGGCGTCATAAGTGCCGGTGGTGGATTCCGCGGAAGTCGATTCAGCCGCGGCAGACTCGCCGGTGCCGCGTGGTTCATTGCTTGAATCGCGGGCATCCGCGGCAACCGCCTCATTGACAGCCGCCCCGAGTTTTCCGGTGAGCACGCTGATGGCATCGGGTTTCCGGGTGGAGGCTTCCAGCGCGGTGAGGGTGTCCTCCAGGTAGGCGGAGCCCGGCCGGGTGATAACGAGAGCGCGAATTCTGAACTGCATTGCTGTTGATGCTACGCCAGCGCGGGCGCTGGGCGGTTATGCCTCGCCGACGCGGCGGCGTTGCCGGCTCAGGCGCCGGCGGTCATTATCCGACATGCCACCCCAAATACCGTGACGAATATCATGCTGGAGAGCGTATTCCAGGCATTCCTCCCGCACCGGGCATTCGTGGCAGATTGAGGTGGCGGGTGCGGTGGAGCCACCTTTTTCGGGGAAGAAAATATCGGGATCGGTTTGGGCACACAGCGCGGATTCACGCCAGTGCAGCGATGCCGAATCAGCTTTATCGTAACCGAGGTCGAAGATGTCAAGCATGGCGTCCTGGGCGTCCTGCGGCGTCAATCCGCCACTCCCCGCGACGCGCAAGCCGGGGTTAATCCTCCGCACATGTCCTCCTCTAACCAAGGTCTCTTTGTAAATTACAAGCGTGTCATACCCAAAAAGTCAAGCGAAAGCGGTATATTGCCCACCCGAACTTTCGTTCGAGTCCGGCGTGTTGCCGCGGCCAGGTGCGCTTTAGGCCACGTGAGCGATTTGCTCACAATCACGAGGAGCGTAACTGGCTGGCGGCGCTCGAACCCGGCCGGCAGTCCCCGAACCCGGCCTGAGGGAACTCGAAACCAGCCCGGCAGCCCCCGAAACCGGCCCGGCCGGTGGCGCCCGGCCTGCAAATAAGCAAAAATGACCCTATGCGTGGAATCATTCTGGCCGGAGGCTCCGGCACTCGACTTCATCCCGTTACGCTGGGCACCTCCAAGCAGCTGGTACCCGTGTATGACAAACCGATGATCTACTATCCCCTGAGCACGCTCATGCTCGCTGGGATTCGCGATGTCATGGTTATTACAACGCCCGAAGATGCCCCGGCGTTCCACCGGCTCCTCGGGGACGGCAGCCAATTCGGCATCAGTATTTCCTTCGCGGTACAGGAAGTTCCTAACGGCCTGGCTACCGCCTTCACCATCGCCGCCGATTTCATCGGTAACGAACCGGCTGGCCTGGTGCTGGGCGATAACATTTTCTACGGCCCCACGATGGGGCGCCGCTTGGAACGCAATACCAATCCGGATGGTGGCGCTATCTTTGCGTACCATGTTTCGGACGCGCGAGCCTACGGCGTCGTCGAATTTGATGAGAATTTCAAGGCGATCTCCATTGAAGAAAAGCCCGCCCACCCGAAGTCTAATTTCGCGGTGCCGGGCCTGTACTTCTACGATAATGACGTTATCGAGATCGCCCGGAACCTCGAACCCTCCGCACGCGGGGAATACGAAATCACGGATGTCAATCGCAAGTACCTGGAGGCGGGCAAGCTCAAGGTTGAGGTGCTCGACCGCGGTACCGCGTGGCTGGATACCGGCACTTTCGATTCCCTCGCGGATGCCACCAGCTTTGTGCGCACCATCCAGGCCCGCCAGGGGCTCTCGGTGGGTTGCCCGGAGGAAGTGGCGTGGCGGCGCGGGTTCCTCAGCGATGAGGAGCTGCGAGCACGCGGTGAGAAGCTGCGTAAATCCGGGTACGGGGATTACCTGCTCGGACTGCTGGAAGCCCAGCACGATATCCCTTCCGCGAGCTACTAGGACGCTCGCTCAAGCGCTACTCAAGCAAGCGCGTCGGGCGCGCGAACGCGGCGGGCGCGCAGCTCGGGCCCATTCACACAATCGGGGCGGCTGACATGGTGTCGGCCGCCCCGTTCGTTTCTCGTGCTAACTCACATAATTAGCCGAGGTACTCCGCGAGCACGCTCGGGGCCGCGGCCTCCCAGCGTTCCTTCCAATCCCCGATGGGCTCGATACCGGCCCGGCGCAGGGCACCGTGGGACAGCACCGAGAAATGCGGGCGCGGGGCGGGCCGGTTGAAAGCAGCCGCCGTCGTCTCCCCCACCATCGCGGGGTCTTTACCCAGCGTCGAGACGATTTCGCGGGTGAAATTCCACCAGTTCGTCTTCCCCGAAGATGTGCCGTGGTAGGTCCCGGAGGGAATATTCGCCTCGACCATGCAATAAATGAGATCGGCCAGGTCCACGGTCCAGGTGGGCTGCCCCACCTCATCGGTCACCACGGACAGCGCATCGCGTTCGGAGGCCAGGCGCGCCATGGTTTTCGGGAAGCAATTGCCCTGAGCGCCGTACAGCCACGCGGTCCGCACGATGTAGTAGTCCTCCGTTTCGGCACGTACCGCCCACTCTCCGGCGGCTTTGGTGCGCCCGTAGGCACCCTTGGGGTTCATAACGTCATTTTCTTCGTAGGGGTCCACGGCGTCGCCAGAAAATACGTAATCGGTGGAGACTTGCACCAGTTTCGCGCCGATCTGCGCGGTGCGCCGCGCCAGGATTTGCGGACCGGTTGCGTTAATGGTGAAGGCTGCCGCCTCCTCACTTTCGGCTTTATCCACGGCCGTATGCGCAGCAACATTAACGACGACGTCGACCTTATCGACCAGGTGCGCCACCGCGGCCGGATCGGTAATATCCAGCTCGCTCTTATCCACGGCGAGCACGTTCTGCCCCCGCTGTGCCAGCAGAGCAACGAGATCCTGGCCGAGCATTCCCCGGCTTCCGGTAACCATCCAGCGCATGGGTGTCCTTTCCTTGGTCTATACCCGCGTTATTGTACTCATTGGACCGCAGCCGCGGCAGGCTCCGGTCTGCCGCTCTTCAATCGAGTAGAAACGGCTACGTGCTGCTTGGAACTGTCCTGCGCACGCACCGGGCGCAGCAGCTCCCAGGCGAGGCGGAAGTGCAGGAATCCTGCCAGGAGGAGCGCACCAAGGCCACCCAGCGCCATGAGTTTCAACCACGTTGTTGAGATTCCTATGGCGAGCGACCAGTGCAGCGGGTCCATCCCGAAGAAAGCACCCGGGTAGCACGAACGTACCCACAGCACCATGGCATAAGCACCCAAAAGCAGGGATCCTGCTACGAGGGCGGGAAGCACAGCCGTACGCCAGGTGGGATCTTCGATCAGGTCCGCACCCCGGCCCGGAGTGGTGCTGAAGTTATCCCAGCTGCGCCCGGCCGCACCAATCGCAAAGACGAGGATGAGTCCTACCGCACCGGCGAAGAGGTAGCGCCCCTGCACCCCGCTCACAACCCCGATGCCCCGGTATTGGTTGAAGACCTGGACGAGGAGCATTCCGAGAACGAATACCGTATTGGCGGTGTACATGAGGAGACGCAGGCGTTTGCCCGGGTGGGTGATGAGGGCGCGGATCACGAGGCCGATGGACAGAAGCAGCAGGATGAAGAGGAAGAATTCGGAATATTTGATTTCGAGCCAGCCGAAACCGGACCAGAAGGATTCCACGAAGGAGGTAGCTACCCGATCTATGAAATAGACATAGTCAGTTCCGGGCTCCCCACCCGGGGTGTGGAATCCATCGGGTTGGATCACCCCGTAACGAATCACATTGCGCACCCACCAGTAACCGCCCACGAGGAGGCTGAGGGCGCCCGCGGCCAAACCTTGGATACAGCGCCTGCTCCAGGTGCCGATGCGGGGATTCGCGAGGAAGGCGAGGAAAACCACAAGGCCCATAGGGATGAAAGTTCCCTTGCTCCACAGGCCCAGTCCCAATGCGAGGCCCGCGGCGATAACCGTGCGCCAACGCCCGGAGCCGAACATGGCCGCGCTTACCGCAGCCATGGTGAGCGCTCCGGCACCGATGAAAAGGGCATCGTTCGTCACCGAGGCGGAGTTGAATGCGATCATGGGAACCGCGTATACCACCCCGGAGGCCAGCAGGGCACCGCGCCTACTCAGCCCGGTACGGCGCCCCGCGAAAATAATGCAGGGGACTAGCGGCGCGGTCAGCAGGATGGAATAGATCCGTAGCACCAGAATCTGGCGGTCCCAGGGGGCGTCCGTCATGCCGGTAGCGCGCAGCATCAGTGCCCCACCCGCGTAGTAGAGCGGCGGGTGCTGGGTCATCTGGTCCCGAATGGTCACGGTTCCTTCCGCCTGGGGTGCGGTGCGCTGCTCATGAGGCATCAGTTTCTGGCTACGGAAGCTCGCCGGGTCGGTGCCTATCCAGGCGTCGCGGCCCAGTATTGTTCGGTAAGGCAGGCTAAAGTCGGGAGATTGCGGTGCTAGCAGGCCGCTAGCTACCGCGGCATCGAATACATCCTCGTATAGGTAGGCTTCCCCGGGATCCGGCCACGTTCCCTGTTGTTCCACCCGGATAATCGAGTTGTAGTGGTGCGGTTCATCCGGGGCGCGGAAAGGCGGAGTAACAATTGCCCACAGGAGCTGCCAACATATGAACAGCACAGTGAGGAGACCCGCCACAACATAAAAACGGCGTGGGCTGAAATTATCGTGGCTGGTGAGCATTCGGTCCTCTATCTGTGGGAGTGTCCTGCGGCTTCTTCTTCGGGTCCAGCGTGGCAGCACCCGCTTTCCAAGTCTAACGTCCACATGAGCATAACAAGGCGGTATCGTTGTACCAGTATGTCGCCGAGCCGAGGATAGAGGAAGCATTATGGAGATTCGGGAATTAGCGATTGCGGGCGCATGGGAAATCACCACCAAGCATTTCCCCGATGAACGCGGTATTTTCTTAGAAGCCTACAAATCCTCTGTTTTTGAAGAAACAATCGGCCACCGTTTGGATGTGCGCCAGGTGAATACCTCGGTATCGAAGGCCGGTACCGTCCGCGGTATCCATTTCGCCGATGTGCCGCCCAGCCAGGCGAAGTACGTCATGTGCCCGCGCGGGGCGGTTCTGGATTTCGTTATTGATATTCGGGTGGGCTCCCCCACCTTCGGGAAGTGGGATTCCGTTCTTCTCGATGATGACACCCGGAAGGCTATTTATATTTCCGAGGGGCTGGGGCACTGCTTCGTGGCTCTGGAAGATGATTCCACCGTGGTCTACCTGTGCTCGGAGCAATATGCTCCCGGGCGGGAACACGGGGTGAATCCGCTGTGCTCGCAGGTGGGCTTGGTCTTCCCGGAAACTGATCGCCAGGGTAAGAAGCTTGAGCTACTGCTCTCCCCGAAGGATACCGATGCTCCCGTCCTGGATGAGGCCGAACGCAACGGGCTCCTCCCCCGCTATGAGGATGTCCAGGATTTCCTCGCCACCCTGCGGAGCTAAACGTGAATCAGGCTGAGCTTTCTGCCCTAGCCGACCAGGTCACCGCGATTGTCATTACCTATAACCCGGCCGGGAACTGCGAAACCCGTCTCACCGCGTTGGCCTTGCAGGTGGGGCACGTGGTGGTTATTGATAACGGTTCGGAAGAATCGCGCCGGGCTGCGGTAGCGGAAAGTGCCCGCGCGGTGGGTGCCCAGTTCGTTCCACTCGCCCAAAATCTCGGTATTGCGGCAGCCACGAATATCGGTATCGAACAGGCCCGGGCTCGCGGGGCTCGTTTTGTGCTGCTCATGGATCAGGATTCCCTGGTGGGCTCGGATATGGTGGCCCGCCTGCTTGAGGTACTGGCTGGCAATCCGCAGATCGGCGCGGCCGGCCCCCTCCCCAGCGAAGAACGCGAAGGGGAGGATCAGCTGGTTTACGTTGCCCGCGAATGGGCCCCCAAACGCGCCACCGCCGCCGAGCTGGAACGCCCGGTGCTTGACGTGGCTTTCCTTATTGCCTCCGGGTGCCTCATCCGAATGGACACACTTGATGACGTGGGTGGGATGGGCACCGCCCTCTTTATTGACCACGTGGATCTGGAGTGGGGCGTACGAGCCCGGAGCCAGGGGTGGCGCCTGGTGTGCGTAACGGCCGCCCGGCTCTACCATTCCCTAGGTGACGCCGTCGTTCTTCTTCCCGGACGCACGCAACCGGTCCACGTACACGCCCCGATCCGTAATTATTACCTGGTGCGCAATACCGCCCGGGTTATTGGCAGTTCGCTGTTCCCGGGCAAGTGGCGGGTGCGCTATGCCTGGTGGCTGGGGAAATACCTGGCCTTTAACGGCTTCCTGCTGGACCGCGGGCCGGAGCGGCGCCAGCTTATGCGCCAAGGACTACGTGATGCTCGCCGCCATCGCGGTGGGCGGCGAGGAGAAATCTAAAATGAGCACCACAACCGCACAGGCCCCGCCACGTATGCACGCACGACTCTTTAACGGACGCGCCTTCATTACCGCTTTCTTGCTTTTCCTCATGTATACGATGGGGATGAGTCTGCTCACGCCGCTGCAGGGTTCCCCGGATGAGCCAGCGCATGAGATTTACGGCTACGAGGTAGTGACAGGGAATCTACCGATTACCTCGAAAACTGTGATGGCCCCTGCGTATTTGCGTGCGGGAGCTCCGGATTGCTGGCGTTTTGAGATCCTCGAAACTGCATTTTGTTCGCCGGAGGTTACCGCGGATAACACCCTTATCGAAACCACAACCAGCGCCGATAATTATCCACCGCTCTACTACTTCCTCACGCATCAGCCCCTGAAGTATCTCAGTGGGAAAAGCGCCCTCTGGGCCATGCGCTTATGCTCTGCGGTTCTTTTTTCCGCACTTGCGGCTACCGGAGTTTCCTCCTTGGTTGCCGGCTTGCGCCACCGTTACGCACCTTTCTGGGCCCTCGGCCTGCTGACCCCGGCGTGCTTCATGTTCGCGGCGGTTTCTAATCCGCAAGCGATGGAAATCAGCGCCGCGCTCGCTATGGGAGGGTTCCTTATTCCGCTCCTCACGCACCCCTCCGCTCGAGAAGCGCGATGGCGGTGGATTTTCGGAGGATGTGCCGCTCTGCTCGTTATTCTTTCCCGGCCGGTCGGCCCGTACTGGGCCATCGGAATCTGCCTGCTCCTCGCGGGCATCGTGGGATGGCGCGATATTCTTCAACACCTGAAAAACATCGGTTTCTGGATTTTCCTTGCGATTTGCGCAGGCGGTTCCGGAATCTGGATGTGGTGGTCCCGTATCGGTGATACCTACGGACCCGAACCGACCATTCTCATTAACGACGGCTGGGCGGCGCTTACCGGGCGTATGGGCCTTTTCATCCCCTACTACATGAGGGAGACCATCGGCACAGCCGGATGGCGCAGCGTGACCAGTTCCGTTCCCATCGCGGTGCTCTACTGGATGGTCATCTTTGCGGTGATTGGCGGGGCGTTCTGGTACGGCCGGCTCCATCAGCGCATAACTATCGTGCTCGCGCTTCTCTACCTGCCCTTCAGCGCTGTTCTCATGAATACGCTTGTTTTGGACTTCACGACCTACCCGATCTGGCAGGGGCGCTACGCCCTTCCCTTTTTCTTCCCCTTCTTGTGGATATGCGTAACACTTCTCGTGGTTCGGGGAGGCTTGCCCACGCATATCCAGCGCTGGGGCGGGCGCGGTATCGCCGCGCTTTTCGCTTTGGCAACAGTTGATTTGGCGGTGCGGATGGCCTGGCGTTTCTATACCGGGATGGCAACCCAACCGGTCACGGATATTTTCGCGAGTACACCGCCCCGGGCTTTGCTTGGGATGGGGCTTGCTTGCGCAGCTGCCCTTCTTAGCTGCGCCCTAACCTGGGTGGCATCCACGCCAAGAAAATTCGCTTCTCCAGCTGTTCCGAGTAATATCAGCGAGTAGTTTTATTCAGCATAAACACGTTAACGAGGTGATCATGGGCGGCAACGCTGCTGAGGCGCGTTCCATCGATTTTTCTCAGGATCGGCGGCGAGTACTCCACGGGAAAATGTTCTTGGTGGCCTTCGCCGGTTTCTTTATCTATGCAATGGGGCTCAGTTTGCTCACCCCGCTCAACGGCGGCCCGGACGAAACCCAGCACGAGATTTACGGCTATGCGGTGGTGACCGGGCAGATTCCACAAACGGATATTCGTGTGGATGCTCCCGCTTTTCTGCGCCGCGGCGCACCGGATTGCTGGCGCCACGACCCGGCCGCCACCGCCTTCTGCTCGCGCATTTTCACCACGAATGACGAGCTCATCCGCCAGGGAACCTCCGCGGTTAATTACCCGCCACTCTACTACTACCTCACCCACTGGCCCCTGTTGCTCGCCTCCGGGAAATATGTGCTGTGGGGTATCCGGGTGCTTTCCGCCGGGCTGTTTGCCGGGCTGGCGGCGCTGGGATACTCCTCCCTGTACGCGGGATTACGCAGCGCGGCGCTGCCCTATCTCACTATCGGCCTGCTCGCCCCGGGTTTCTATTCCCTCTCTGGTTTTTCTAATCCGCAGTCCATGGAAATCGGGGCGGCCCTGGCCCTCACCGGTTTCCTTCTCCCCCTCCTCAACCGGGTTCCCGCCCGCGAAGAACTATGGAGGTGGATTGGCGGGGGGCTGGCTGCTATCCCCCTCATTTGCGCGCGTCCGGTAGGCCCCTACTGGGCGATCCTCCTCTGTTTGCTCTTCGCTATTATTTTTGGGCGCGTGGCGGTGCGGCATTATCTGCGCACCCCCGGATTCTGGATTTTCCTTGCCCTGTGTGCCCTGGGCTGTTTAGTGTGGTTCACCTGGAACTATATTGCTACCACATACGGCCGCGCTCCCGACCCAGCCGCAAATAAAGGCGTTATCCGGATGGGCCTGCAAATTCTGGGAACCATGCCCTATTACATCCATGAAACAATCGGTACCGCAGGCTGGCGCAACGTGGAGCCGAGCAGCCCGGTCTCTGTGTGCTACGTCATTTTCTTCGCCTGCCTGCTCATTGCGGTCTACCGGGCCGGGGCGCGCCACCACCGCCGCGCGGTTATTTTCGGGGTACTGGTGCTGCCCTTCAGCGCCCTGCTCCTCAATACCGCGGTAGCTAAGCAGATTCCCCTCGTCATGTGGCAGGGGCGCTACTGGTTCCCCTTCTTCTTCCCCTTCTTGGTCGCCTGCGCGGCGGCCGTTCTGCAACACCACGATCTACACAAGACTTCAGGTCCTGTGCGCACGTCACGCCTGATCCCGGTGCTTTCTTTAGCCGGGGCGCTGCTTTTCGCCGTGACGACCATTGATTTCACGGTGCGGATGGCCTGGCGTTTTTATGTGGGCTTACGTACCCCCGTCTTCGCGGTTGTATGGACGACGCCGCCCCGCGCCATGCTGGGTCTCCTGTTGTGCGCGGGACTTTCTTGCGCGGTTGCGTATCTTGTGGTGCGCCGCTATCGCCCGCACCTGAGCGCGCTGCGCCGCGCCTGGCGCGAGTATTTGCATCCGCAAGCCTTAGCGGCGGGCCGCGCGGCGCGCGGCGATTCCGGCGAGGAGTCCGAGGCTCACGTCCGCGAGGGTCGTGAAAACACGCGAAAGTAGTACGACGACGACAACCGGCCCGCTTCCTACCGCGGTAGAAAGTACTGCGGCAAGAGCCAATTCCCGCACTCCCACCCCGGCCGGGACGAAGAACACCAGGAAACCGACGGTCCAGCCCAGCGCGTAGCCGCCGGTGGCGAGCAGGAAGGTGGGCAGCGAAGCGGCCATGCCCTGGTAGATGAGCATGAGCCAGAGTTGGGCACCCATAAGGAGCCATCCGGCCGCGGCCCATAGTGCCGCCAGGCCGGTACCCCGCCAGCTCAGCTGGGCTTCCAGCGCCCCGCGCCCCAGAATTTTCAAGCCCAGGCTAATGATCCTATTGAGGACAGGCGGGATAAGAGCCACCACGCCCACGGGAATGGCCAGGGCGAGCCAGCCGTAATCTTCCATGAGGCCGGCCGGGCCCAGCAGTAATGCGAGGACCGCCAGTACCAGGCCGGTCACGATAGAGACCACCATGGAGAGAAGCAGTGCCACGAAGGAGCGCCGCCGGGCGATGGAATGTGCCGCGCCCATTTCCGCGGCGGCCACAAAATTCCACACTCCGCCGGGCAGGTATTTCGCTACCTGGGAGGTATAAAAAATGCGCCGGGCCACCCGGGCGGGCACGGGCTGGCCCACGTCGTTGAGAAGATAGCGCCAGGAAACCATCGTGCAGGCCACGTAGAGCAGGGAGAGCGCGATTCCGGCCAGGCTCACCCACCAGGGCAGCGCCGCGAGCGCCTCCCCCACCGCTTCCCGGTTGGCCACGATTGCCCAGATCGCGGCAATAACCGCGAGGAGCATAAAGCCGGCCCGCACGGCTGGTGCTTGCAGGACGCTGAGGATTTTCTTCACCGGGGGCTCTTTTCCTTGGCGTGGTGGGTGGCCGCGCCCGTACCCAGCCTGCCCGGTACCCGGTCGAGGGCCGCGAGGAAAGGGCGTACCACGTGGGCAGGGTGGAAAGCATTATCCGCGCGCTCGCTGGCTCGGGTACGGGCCGCAGTGATGGCATCTGGATCCGCGGCAAGGCTCTCCAGCATATCGGCTAGGGCCCTCGCGTCCCCCGCGGGTACATAGCGGGCGGCGTCCCCGAGCATATCGTGCTGCGGGGCGGTATCGGAGGTGATGAGGGCCAGGCCGGCGGCCATGCCCTGGTAGGCCTTATTGGGAACCACGCGCTGGGCCTTATCCGAAGTCCCGAAGATGCCTAAGCAGAGGTCATGGCCGGCGATTTCGCGCGGTAGCTCGACGGCGTCGACCCAATCCCGCCACGTTACCCGCACGTGGGTGCCTTCGCCTTCCAGAATCGCGCGCGCTTCGGCGTAATCTTGACCGGTGCCGATGAGGGTGACCTCGAGGTCCACGCCGCGTTCCTCGAGGAGACGCAGGGCGCGCGCAATCGTGACGGCGCCCTGGAGCGGGGTGAAAAGACCGTAGAACACCACGCGGGGCGGGGTGTGGACGGGATGCGGGCTGCGGGCCGCGAAGAAGCTTTCGGGCGAGCCCACGGGCACGACGACGCCGCGAGCGCGCAGGCTTTCGGGCATCTGCGCGAGGTGCGCGGGGGTATCCAGGACCGTGATGGTGGAGGCACGGATGGCGGCGCTATCCAGGGTCCGCAGCAGGCGGTCTTTGATACCGGTGTTGAGGCCGCGGTCGGTGGCGGTGGTGGAGGCGAAAATGAGGTGGTCGAGCACGATGGGGGTGCGCGGGAAGAGGAGGCGGGCCAGGAGCACATCGAAGTGGCCGAGATAGCCCACCACGATAACGTCCGGGGCGTGCGGGCCGCGGAAGCGCCGGGAAGCGCGCACCAGATGCCACCAGTGCCGGGCAATATCCGCTCCGAAGGAAAGCGCCCCGCGCGCGCTGGCGAGGGCCGCTACCCGGCCGGCGGTGCCGGTATCGAGGGGAATATTGAGTTCGCGTACCGTGTGGCCGTGCTCGGCCAGCCCGCGTAGCAGCACCCCTACCCGGGGGTGGTTCGCGGTGTTGTAGGTGCCAAAGCCGAGGATTCTCACCGGGCGGCTCCCCCGTTCGCGGCGCTATCCGGTGACTCAGAATGCTCCGCTTCGGGAACGTCAAGGGCATTGGGGGCTTGGTCGATGCTCGCGGCAGCAGCGAGCGGGCGCGGCGGGCCGAAGCGTAGGGCTTTGATGCCTTCTAGTTGCTGTTCGAGGAGGACGCGGTTGGTTTTGAGGAGGTCGGCGATGATGAGGATGGTGATGGAGATAATCGAGGCCACGATCATGGCCGAGCCGAAAATAAGGGATTGGATATGGCCGGCGCCCTGCCCCATGAAGTAGAAGATGAGGAAGCGAATAAAGGGGATGGCGCCCAGGATCCCGGTGATCGCGGCTGTCCAGCCCAGGGGTACATGGGGTTTGAACATGAGGTAGGAACGCACAATCGCGGTCCCGGATTTGAACATGTGCTGGAAAATATTGGAGAACAGGCGTGATTCGCGGGTTTTTGGGTTGGTGGTGATGGGCACGGAGTCGATACGCAAGCGCTTATTTCCGGCTTGGATAATGGTTTCCATGCAGTAGGAGAATTGGGTGACCACATTGAGGCGGTAGAGTGCGCCCTTGGAGTAGGCCCGGAAGCCGGAGGCGGCGTCCGGGAGCTTGGTGCCGGCCGCCCGATTGACCACCCGGGAACCCACATTCTGCATGAGCTTCTTGAAGCGGGAGAAGTGCGCGATTTTTGAGGTTTGGCGGTCGGCAATCACGATATCGGCACGCCCGGCCACGATGGGAGCTACCAGTTCCGGGATGGCTTCCTGGGGGTACTGGTTATCGCCGTCGGTATTCACCACAATATCCGCGCCGTTCGCGAGTGCGTATTCCACCCCGTCCCGGAAGGAGCGGGCCAGGCCCTGGTTGCGGGCGTGGCGCACGAAGTGTTTCACTCCGTATGATTTCGCGACCTCAACGGTGGCATCGGTGGAGCCGTCATCAATAATGAGGATCTCAATACTATCGATGCCCGGAATTTCCTTAGGGATGGATTCCAGCACCAGGGGCAAGGTCTTTTCCTCATTCAAACACGGAACCTGTACGAATAGTTTCATTCTGCTCCCCCGGCAGTAATCCTGCGCTCACCCGCATAAACTTCGGGGAACGCTTTGACATATCCGGTGGTCATACCATCGGATTTCGTGGTGAAGAGGGCAACGCTGTCGCGGCGTTCCACCTCAATATCTGCGCTGTTAACCACGGCAATATCAACAAGATAATCCCCTTCCCCGATCTGGAAATGGGGAAGTTTCACTTCTAGCCGCTGCCGCGTTGTCACATCCGGTAATGGTAATTGCAGGCGTTTACTGGACATCCCGAATACATGAGTGCGGTCATCCATCGTCACCACATCGAGCTTAATGCCGTAGTCGCGGAGCGGTTCATGGGCAACTATATCGAAGGTGATGCACATGGTATCCCCGGAAATATGCACGAAGAGCCCATCCGGAGTGGTTTGAATACCTTCGGTAATTCGAGCATTGTCAATACTGCACGGGTGGGTATCCACCGCGGTGAGCACCCCGCCGTTCTTTTCCGCGAGTTCGGCAAGCATTTGTTCCTGGTAGCCCTGGTGGAGGCGAGACATCGCATCGCGCACATCCCCCACCATAACCATGGCGCCCTTATCCAGAACGACGGCGCGATCGCACACTTCAATCACTTGCGCCGCTGAATGTGACACCAGGATAATAGAGCGCCCTTCGCGCTGGAATTGGCGAATTTTCTCCATGCATTTCTTCTGGAAAGGCTCATCACCCACCGCGAGCACTTCATCCACGAGCAGGATATCCGGGTCGGAATGCACTGCCACCGCGAAAGCGAGGCGCACGTACATCCCGGAGGAATAGAACTTCACCTGGGTGTGGATGAAATCCCGGATCCCGGAAAACTCAATAATGGAATCAAGCTGGGCGTCGATCTCCGCTTCGGACAGGCCCAGGATAGAAGCGTTGAGATAAATATTTTCCATCCCGGTGAGATCCGGGTGGAATCCGGCACCTAATTCGAGAAGCGCGGCCATGCGCCCGCGGGTGCGCACCTGCCCGGCATCGGGGGTGAGGATCCCACCGATCACTTTGAGGAGGGTGGATTTACCCGAACCGTTCGCCCCCACCAGACCCACCGATTCCCCGGCGGCCACGTTGAAGGACACGTTCTTGAGCGCCCAGTATTCTTCCGCGTGGGTGCGCGAACGAGCCGCATTGACCAGGCGCTCCTTGAGGGATTTATCTTTGTGGACGATGAATTTCTTCGAAACTCCATCAACTTGAATGACGTCGGGACGTGACATGAGAATCCTTGCCTCGCCTTTCTTTTAGAGTTCCTGCGCGAAATTGCGTTGCATACGGGCAAAGTAGCGCTGCGCGAGCCAGAGAAGCACCATCCCGATGATAAGGAAAATCCCCAGGCGGGTGAGCAGATGAGAGGGCAGCAGGGCATCCTGCCCGGCCGCCCAGAAGGAATGCTGGAAGCCCATAACCGCCACCGAGGTGGGGTTGAGGAGATAGAGGTTAATCATCCAGCTGGGAGCCGCCCCGGCGATCATCGCGAAAGAGTAGACGGAAGGGGTGAGCCAGAATCCGATGAGGAGAATGACTTCCACAAGGTATTGCACATCCCGCAGATAAACATTCGCGGCGGAAAGGAACAGCCCGAAGGCCACCGCCCACACCACCACCACGGCCAGGGAGATGGGGAAGTAGATGAGGGCGCTTCCCCACGGCACCCCACGAATAATGAGGGCCCCGCATACCAAAATCGCCAGCTGGGAGAGGAAGTCCACAAAAGCCGCACCGGCCGCGGAGAGCGGGAAGATTTCACGCGGAAGATAGACCTTCTTGACAATCCCGGAATTACTCACGATCGCCCCGGTGGAAGCCGCCACGATCTGAGAGAAAAGCCCCCAAGCGGTCAGCCCCGCAAAAACATAGATGGCGAAATCGGGGATGGCACGTTCGGCGCCCAGCACCTTGCCGATGGCGAAGTAGTAGATGAGCAGGTTGATGAGGGGCCGCACCAAAGTCCAGACGTACCCGAGCACCGAATCCTTGTAGCGTGCTTTGAGCTCGCGCCGGGTGAGCAAGCCCAGGAGGTGGCGATGGTCGAAAATATCGCGGACGGAAGCCCGCCAGCCGCTAAAGAACCCGGTGTCAATAGCCACGCGCGTGAGATCTTGGCTGGCGAGTTTCTCGAAGCGTGCTTGTGCTTCGGGGCTCACCTCGCGTTCGCGCTCTGCTGCCATACCCGACCTTTCCTGCCGGCATGCGCGCTAATGGCTCCCCACCCGGGTGAGCCGTGCGCATGCACCTATCTGTCTCATATTACCCAGGTGGGCGCCGGACCGCGCGCACAGCCGCGCACCGTCAGCGCCACCTGTCATCGCCTTGTACGATAGAGAAAGTAAGTTTCACCCGGGAGCCGCCGCGGCTACGTGAGCCGCGCTTGATCCCCGCGGAGGATGATAGGCAGTCATGAGTGTTTGTGTTCTTGTTCCCGCCGGAGCCGGGCCCGCTTTAGCGCGGGCCCTCCCCTACCGTGTTGCGGAGCTCATTCCGGGCCGGCCCGCACCCTACGCGGATCTCACGGCGGGAGAAACGATCACCGCGGTAGTGACCGCTCCCGGTGCTGTCACGAAAACTGCCCTCGCGCAGCTCCTGAGCACCCCGGGACGCAATACCGCGTGGTGCGCGGCTGCGGAAACCCCCGCGTCCCGAAATGTCCTCGCGGTTCCCGCCCCGGTCTACACTTTCGATTCGCGGGCACTCCACCTGTGCGGCGGCCTCGATACCGCCTTCTCGCTTCCGGCCCTGGCCGTGGATGCCCAGTGGCGCCTGAGCGCCGCCGGAGTACCGGGTGAGCAGCGCACCACCGCGCTCCTCGAAGCCGGCACCCCCGATCTGAATACCACCGATTACCTGCGCATCCTCACGAAGAATCTTTCCCCGGCCTACCAGCTAGAATTCCTCGCCCCGCTGTTCACCGCGCTTATCGATCACCCGATCCGCAGCTCCGGGGTGGATACCGCGGCCTTGGATCTTGCCCGCCGCCCCGGAAACGACGACGTCCCCTCCCTCCCCGTCCCCTCCACCACTTTCAGCGGTGCCCAGGTGGTACGCGACTGGAGCGCTTCCCTGGCCGGCCTGGAAGACCGGCACGCAGCGGCCACCGCCGCCGCCCGCATCCCGGATCGCCGTCTGCCCCATATGGCCGATTTCCTAGACCGGGTCTGGGCCAGCGCCGGTATTCCCGCCGCCGAACGGGACTTCCTAGAAACCGCTTTCGCTGATGTGCGCCGCGATGATGAGCCGAGGATCGCTTTCGCGGTGGCGGCTTCCGATACCGCGGCCCGCGCCCGTTTCGAGCAGATTGCCGGCGCTCTTCCCGAGCCGCTCTACCTGTGGGATCCGGAAAGCAAAGAGCTGAGCGAGCGCAGCGCCGATCCCACCGCACCGTTCCGAGCGGCGCGCCGCGATATGGCCAGCGCCGTCGAAACAATTGCCGTGACCTATATTCTCAATCTCCCGGCCCGCGCCGTTCCCTGGAGCGGAACCCACGGGGTGGTCATTGCCGATGTCACCACCGCGAATCTCACCGCGATGGTCCGCACCGATTGGGTGGGGGTGACCGGCACGGAAAGCGTGGGCGCGAACGCCAGCGTCCTCAACGAAACGCTTAGCGTTGCGGACCGCGTGATCACCGCGGATACTGCCCAGCGTGATTTTGTGCTCGGGGCCCTGTCCGGGAACTATCGTTTGGATCAGAATACGTACGACGACGATCACTCTCTCACCAGCCTCGTCGCCCAGGAAAACGGCGGTATTGCAGCGGCCCTCGCCGCGCTACGCTCCCCCATCCACGCCTATGAACGGGTGGAAACCACCCAGCTGTACGAGGAGCCCGGCAAGCCCGGTGCCCGCAAGCATCCCCACCTGCGCCGCGCGCTGCGCGGCCTGGCCAGCACTCTCAAGGGAGAACGCAAGTGACCTCTGTTTCCGTTATTCTTGTCAATTTCCGCGGGGCGAAAGATACGATTGCCGCCGCGCACTACCTGCGTGAATGTGATTGGCCCGCGCAGGATCTGGAGATCGTCGTCGTCGATAATAATTCCGGGGATGGTTCTTACGAGCGCCTGCGCGCCGAACTGCCCGACTGCCAGGTGCTGCAATCAGGCGCCAACCTGGGCTTCACCGGGGGCTGCAATTTCGGGGTGGAGCATTCGCACGGAGATATTGTGGCGTTCCTCAATAATGATGCCCGGCCCGGTAAGACGTGGATTCGCGCCGCGGTAGAGGCGATTGAGGCAGACCCGAAGGTGGGCTGCGTGGCCTCCAAGGTGCTCACCTGGGAAGGCGACAAAATCGATTTCGTCGATTCCTCGATGACGTGGTTCGGGATGGGCTACAAGCGCGAGGCCGAACGGGAAGACACCGGCGCCTGGGATACCCCGAAGAATGTGCTCTTCCCCACCGGGGCCGCCATGTTCGTGCCGCGCCGTGTTTTCGAAGAACTGGGCGGTTTCGATGACCGCTACTTCATGTTCTACGAGGATGCTGATTTCGGCTGGCGCGCCAACCTGGCCGGATACGATGTGCGCTACGTGCCCGAGTCGGTGGCCTACCACCGCCACCACGTCACCATGAAGAAGTTCGGGAATTTCCGGGAAACGTATTTCCTGGAACGCAATGCGCTAGCCTGCCTGTACAAGAATCTCGGCGATGACCTGCTCCGCACGGTTTTCGCACCCGCCCTCGCTTTTGCCCTGGAGCGCAGCGCGGAACGCAGCGAAGTGGAGGAGCGTCGCGGCCCGGATTCCTACCGTGCCGCGCAGGGCACCATCACGAAGATGGCGGCCACCGCGCCTTACGCGGTCTCGTATTTCCGCGATATTTTGCCCTCCCTCGTGGAATCACGCCGGGAGATCCAGGCCGGGCGCAAGAAATCCGATGCGGAGATTATCACCCTCATGCGTAATGCCATGGAGCCGGCCTATCCGCTGCCGCGCTACCTGGACCTCCACGAGGCACTGGCGCGGTTCTTCGGCATCGCGAAGCGTTTTTCCGGGCAGGCGAAGGTGCTGGTGGTGACCGGTGAACCCATCGGTGAAAAAATGGCCGGGCCGGCTATCCGGGCCTGGGAGATGTGCACCCGCCTGGCGCTCGAACACCCGGTGCGGCTGTGTTCCACGGCCGGTGTTGGCAAGGTAGCCCCTCAGGCTTTTGAGATCCACAATGGCGATACCGATACCCTGCGCGCCTGCACCGATTGGGCGGATGTCATTATTTTCCAGGGCTTCCTGCTGGAAAGCGCCCCGTGGCTCATGAGTTCGGAAAAAATCATCGTGGCCGATATTTACGATCCCATGCACCTCGAGCAGCTCGAGCAGGCCCGCGACCAGGGCCCGGAGGGCCGCGAACGCTCCATTACCGGGGTGACCGGAGTGCTCAACCGGCAGCTGGCCCGCGCCGATAAATTCCTGTGCGCCTCGGATAAGCAGCGCAATTTCTGGCTCGGGCAGCTGGCGAGCATGGGCCGCATCAACCGCAACGTCCTCCCCGACGGCGCGGATGTGCGCAGCCTCATCGATATTGCGCCCTTCGGCCTGGGCGAAGAAGCGCCCCGCCAAACCGAGCACGCCATCCGCGGGAAGGTTCCCGGCATCGGCATGGATGACAAGGTGATCCTGTGGGGCGGCGGGGTCTATAACTGGTTCGACCCGCTCTCCCTCATCCGCGCGGTCGCCCAGCTTTCCCGCACCCACCCGGATGTGCGCCTCTACTTCCTGGGGATGAAACACCCGAATCCCGGGGTGCCGGCCATGCGGGTCGCCTCCGAGGCGGTGGCCCTGGCCGATGAGCTGGAGCTCACCAACCGCTTTGTATTCTTCAACCACGACTGGGTCCCCTACCACGAACGCCAGAACTACCTGCTGGACGCAAACGTGGGGGTCTCCACCCATTTCGAGCACGTGGAAACCCAGTTCTCCTTCCGCACCCGCATCCTCGATTACCTGTGGGCGGAGCTGCCGATCGTGGCGACCAGCGGGGATTCCTTCGGGAACGCCCTCGATAGCGAAGGCATCGGCATCTCGGTACCCCCGCGCGATGTGGAGGCCCTGGCCGCCGCACTCGAAACACTGTTATACGACGACGCCGCAGCGGCCCGCGCGCGTGCGAATATTGCCGGTTTCGCCCAGCAGTTCCACTGGGATCGGGCGCTGGCCCCGCTGCTGGAGTTCTGCCGGCACCCGCGCCGGGCCGCGGATCTGGCTTTCCGCGCTGGCGACGATGTGCCGGGAACCATGCTCGGCTTTATCGATCCCGGTTTCAACCCGGTGCGCGATCTCAAACTCGTGGTGGATTACCTGCGCACCGGCGGCCCGAAGGTGCTGGCCTCCAAGGTGAAGTCCCGGCTGCGCAAGTACATCTAGGACGCCTCGTGCACCTGCGGCAGGTGCACAGATGCCCGCGGACGCTCGTTGCGTTCCGCGGGCATCTTCGTATTCATGCCGCTGAATTGTGGGCAAGCTGCTACGTTGCGGCGCTGCACTGCCACAATGCGCTGCTGCGCCGCCCTACGTTGCCGAGGGAATAATGAGGGCGTAGCCGTACATACAGGCGGTCACAATCGCCAGGCCCCAGGTTACGGAATGGCGCAGCTTAATCCAGGCAGCAGCCGCGCAGAAGAGCGGGATAAGAACCATCCCGTAGCGATGCTGCATAAAGGTGAGGGAGCCGGCGAGGATATTGAAACCGAGCACCACCCCCGGCGCGATACCGAGGAAGGACACCGCGGCAGCCTGGCAGAAACGCTGCTCCACAGTGGAGTGGCGTTCCAGAATCCATGCCACGCTCACGATGGCGGTAATTCCCAGCCAGAGCGCCACGCTCGCGAAAGGTGACTTCGGGTATTGCTCGGCTGTCCCACCAATCCCGGCGAAAACAATTTGCAACGCATCATCGGTCATATAGGGCAACTGGCGCAGATCGAGCACCCCGGTTGGATCCACCACAATATCCGGGCGTGCCACCGTAATGAAGGGGCGAATCACCAACCAGGCCCCGCCCGCTACTGCGGACACCAGCCCGAGGGAGCCAATTTCCCACCAGCGCGGTAACGTGGCGGGCTCAGTGGCAGCTTTCTTACCCCAGCCGTTTCCGGGCCGCATCCGGTACCACACCAGGAATATAAGGGCCGCCACCACCGCGAAAATATTTTGCATTTTCACCACGCAGGCCACCGCGGCAATAAGGAGGAGCCAGCCGAGTGACCATTGCCGGCGCGCGTAGAAAATACTCCCGAAAAGAATGAGGGTGCCCACCAGGAGATTGAGCGCATCCGGGGTGATATAGCAGTTTGTGGTGCGGAAGGTGGGCATGGAGGTGATGAGGAGCGGCACCGTGAGCGCCATCGCCCAGGTGGCACCAACGCGGCGCATTCCCCAGGCAAGGACCGTCATCCCCAGCACCAACCAGAGCACGCTGGTGAGGCGAGCGCTGCCCAGCAAGCCCATCCCGAGCATCATAAACGGCTTAGCCAGCCAGGCGGTGAGGAAGTAGTAGACCGGGGAATGCACCCCGGCGGTGGTGTAGCCCGCGAAGGGGAGCTTCTCATCCGGGAAATCGCCCCCGCACACTCCGATAGTTGCCGAACTGACCGGATTGGAACCGAAACCGAGGCAGGCCAGCACCTCACGGGCGTACGCATCCGTGGTCATGCCGTCACGCACCACGACCCCGCGACCGGCCTTATCAACCGCATCGAGGTACACGTATTCATCGAAGGGAGACAGGTGCGGATTGGTGATGATGAAGTGCAGGTTGAGTGCCCCGCCCAGAATCCCGAAGAACACCAGAACGGCTAACCACACCACCCAGGGGCGTCCGGCACTGATTCTGCGCAAACGCGATACCAGAGCCGCCCGATGCGTCGAGGGTTGAGAAGACGAAGCGGCCTGGGGCGCCCGGACATCTGCGTGTGTGGCTGCAACCATGGATTTCCTTGAGATGGACAACGTTTCACTTGCCGCGTTATCTTATCGCGAAGTACCACCCCTCATATAGGGCACACAGCACGGGCGTTCATTCAAGCCCGGGCTTAAATGGCCTAAAATCAAAGAATGACTTCTGAGCAAGACAGGCACCCACGTCTCGTCGTCCTCATTCCGGCCTGGAATGAAGAAGAGGCGCTGCCGGCGGTTCTCACCGAATTACGCCAGGCAGTACCGCACGCATCCCTCGTGGTCATTAACGATTGTTCCCGGGATGCCACCGCCCAGGTGGCCGCGGCCGGCGGGGCAACAGTCCTCAACCTGCCCATTAACCTCGGGGTGGGCGGGGCGATGCGCACCGGATACCTGTACGCCTGGCGCCACGGTTTTGACCGCGCCGTGCAGGTGGATGCCGATGGCCAGCACCGCCCCGAAGATATTGCCCGCCTCCTCGAAAAAATGGACGCTACCGGTGCCGATATTGTGATCGGGGCACGTTTCGCCGAACGGGGCTCCTATCGGGTGCGCGGCCCGCGCGCCTGGGCCATGCGCTTCCTCTCCCGCGTACTTTCCCGCGTGCATCACACCCGGCTCACGGATACCACCTCGGGTTTCAAGCTCACGAACCGAAAAGCCATCGGGGTACTCGCCGATGAACTCCCGGCCGAATATTTAGGCGATACCATCGAGGCTCTTATTATCGCCAGCAAAGCCGGGCTGCGCGTTACCCAGGTGGGTGTGGAGATGCGCGAACGGCAGGGCGGCACCCCCTCCCATAACCCGCTGAAAGCCGCGCGCCTGCTGCTGCGCGGTATTATCGCCATGGCGGTAGCCTCTACCCGCCCCGGCCAAAAAGATCTTGACGGAACCGAAGGAAGGCAATAACGTGCTCTACCGCCTCTTGCCGATCGCCGCGAGCATCCTCTTCCTCGTGTACCTGTTCATCCTGCTGCGCTCGCGGCGGATGAAACAAACCTACGTGTATATTTGGTTCCTTATCGGCATTGGCCTGCTCGTTATTTCGATCTGGCCCCAGGTTGTTTTCCTCGTCTCCCAAGCCCTCGGCTTCAAACGCGCCTCCAATATGATTCTGGTGATTGCGTGCGTGGTGCTGCTCATGGTGACGATCCAGCTGTCCACCGCAGTCTCCCGCTTGGAAGAAGACCGGCGGCGTTTGGCTGAAGAAATAGCTTTACTGCGCGCGGAGCGCGCTGCGCCCCCAGCCGAGGCGTAAACTTCATGTGCATCAATACAGGAAGGACTTCCATGCGCATTCTTGTTACCGGTGGTGCCGGTTTCATCGGAGCGGCGATGTCAACATACCTCGCCGAGCATCATGAGCAGGTTATCGCTTTCGATAATCTGCACCCGCAGATCCACCCGGATCACCAGCCCACGGCCGGCTTCGATAAGCGCGTGGAGCTCTACGAGGCCGATGTGACCGACCCGGCCGCCTGGGATACCCTGCTGGAGCGCTTCACCCCGGATGTTGTGGTCCATTTGGCGGCGGAAACCGGAACCGGGCAGTCCCTGACCGAATCCACCCGGCACGCCTCCGTGAACGTGGTGGGCACCACCACGATGCTCGATGCCTTCGCGCGCCACCAGGTTATCCCGCAGCGCATTGTTCTTGCCTCCTCGCGCGCGGTCTACGGCGAGGGTGCCTGGCGGCACACCTCCGGCGAGCACGCCGGTGAGCTGTTCTACCCCGGTTCACGTACCGTGGCCATGTTTGAAAAAGAAGAGTGGGATTTCCCGGAAGCCGAGCCGGTGGCCATGAACGCCGCCCTGGTGGAACCGCACCCGTCCTCGGTCTACGCGGTTACCAAAATCGCCCAGGAGCAGCTCCTGCGCATGTGGGGCGATGCTTTCGGCTGCGAGATCGGGATTGTGCGCCTGCAAAACGTGTACGGCCCGGGCCAAACCCCCTCCAATCCCTACACCGGGATTATGTCCCTCTTCTGCCGGGTTGCTTACAATAAGCAGCAGATTTCCGTCTACGAAGATGGCCTTATCCGCCGCGATTTCATCATTATTGATGATGTGGCCCGCGCCCTCATTAAGATGATCGAAATTGAGAAGTGCCCGGGAGTCTCCGTGGATATCGGAGCGGGCCACTACACCACCATCCTCGAAGCAGCCCAGATTATCGCGAAGATTTACGGGGCGCTCGAACCGAAGATCACCGGCCAGTGGCGCCACGGCGACGTACGCCACGCCTGGGCGGATCCGGCCCCTGCCCGCGAGCTCCTCGGATTCGAGGCCGAGGTGGACGTGGAAGAAGGCTTCACGCGCCTTGCTTCCTGGATTAACACCCAGACCCAGTATCTCTAAACCCGATAACCGCAGCGCGGCGTGCGGCGACGACCCGGCACCAGCGGCGTCGTCCCCCCGCCGCGATGGGACCACGCGAAGGAACGTATGCGCACATGGCTTGACCCCCGCAATAATTCGCTGAATCTGATTCGGCTTGTTTTTGCGCTGATGGTACTTTTCCACCACGTGGGGCCGGTAACCCAGCTCGTCGGGGAATTCGAGATCACGCCCGGCGAATCTGTGGGTGCCTGGGCTGTTTTCGGTTTCTTTATGATTTCCGGGTATCTCATCACCGCGGCGCGGCTGCGTTCGGATGTGGGGCGCTACCTCAAGAACCGCGTGGTCCGGATTTTCCCGGCCTTCCTGTTTATCAATGTGGTGACGGCGTTCCTCCTCGCGCCCTTCGTCTACATCCTTGACCACGGCACCCTGGATGGCTACCTCACCACCGGCCCCACGCCGATCAGCTATATCCTGGGCAATTTCTTCCTCTACATGAACCAGTGGGGCATCGCGGATACCCTCCACAATGTTCCCTACCCCATTGCCTGGAACGGCTCGCTGTGGTCCCTCTACTACGAGTTCGTGTGCTACCTCATTGTGGGCGCGCTGCTCACCATCCCCTTCTTCAAGCGGCATATCTGGCCCACGGCCGTGATTTTCCTGGGCACCTGCGCGCTGCGGGTCTTCCTGCCCACCGCCACGGTCTACCTGGGTACCATGAACGGCACCCTCGACCAGCTCTCGCGCCTGCTGCCTTTCTTCTTCGGTGGCTCGCTACTTTTCCTGGCTAAAGACCGCCTCAGCCTCACCACCTGGGGTGCGCTGGGAGCAACGGTTGCGGCCGTGGCGATTATGGTGGTGGCCCCGCATTCCGGGCCACAGATTTCCGCGCCGCTCCTCACTTACGTGCTGCTGTGGATCGGGCAGACGCTCCCCTCCCCGCGCCTCTTCCAGGTCCACGATTTCAGCTACGGCATCTATATTTGGGGCTTCCCGCTCACCCAGCTGCTCACCCGCCTCGGCTTGGCCGACGCGGCGCCCTACCTGGTTTTCTGCGCGGTTCTTTTCGTGCTCACCGCCCTGGGTGCGGCATTCTCCTGGTTCCTAGTGGAACGGCCCGCCATGCGGGCTTCGCGCGGCAAAAAGAATCCCTTCGGGGAGTTGCGCGCGCCGGCGCGCTGATGCGTGCGAAGAAGCGCGCTGCGGGGCGTGCGTCGTCGTACCAAGAACGACGACGCCGGGCCTAGCTGCCGAGTAGGTGACGCAGCAGGGTACGTACCCCGGTGGAGCTGCGCTCTTTGAGGGCCCGCGGCAGCAAGGTGGCGGCGTAGAGGCGCGAAGTGGCGTGCAGCCGGGCCGCCCGCTGGGCCTTGGTCCAGCCGCGGCGCTTCATCTCCTCCGCCGCGAGCGTGAAATAGCGGCGTTCCCCGGCGAAGCGGGTGCCGTCCAGAAGCTTGGAGGCGGAGGCGGAAGAATCGTGGCGGCGGTAGCGGAAGCACACGGTCGGCTCCACGAGCATAGAGGCGCCGGCGGCCAGCATATCGACGACGATGGCGAGATCCTGGATGAGGGGGAAGCCGGGGCGGAAGGGAGTGGCGCGAATGGTCTCGGTGCGGAAAACGAGCGAGGGCCAGTAGAGCCAATCCCCAGTGAGGAGTACCGCGGCCGCACCTTCCCCGGAAATAACATTGCCCATCCGGGTCGAGCGCTTGCGCAACGAGGTTTTGATGCGATCCCCCAGCGGAGAGATCACGGTGCCCTGCGCGTCAATGGGGCGCACCCCGGGCTGAATAATATCGATGGTGGGGTGGGCGGCAATAGCGGCCTGGATGGTGGAAACAAAATTCGGTTCCATGATGTCATCGCAGCCCATAAACATCATGTACTCGGCGGTGGCCAGCTTCAGGCATGTTTCGTAGTTTTCGGTAATGCCGCGGTTCGTTTCGTTGCGGATATAGGTGATGCGCTCATCATGCAGCTGGGCGAAGTAGTCGGGAACGCTCTCATCGGGATAGCAATCGTCCACCACGGTGAGCTTCCACTCATCGCTATCCTGGGCCAGGACCGATTCCACGGTTTGGAAGAGGTAGTCCGGGTTCCCCCAGAAGGGCAGCATGATATCGAGGCGCATCGGCTAAAGCTCCATTCCCAGTACAAATGCCGCTCCCATGGTGAAGATCGGCTCCCGCTACACTATATAACCAATACAGCTTTCGCGTTGTGCAGCCATTCACGGAGAGGAGCACTATGAAATTCGGCTCGCGTACCCGTGTATTCCCTCATTCTCCCCGCAGCCTTCCTGAACGGGGCACGCGAGTTTTTCACCTGCGTTTGTGGCTATTTCTCACGGCTCTTTTCTTCCTCCTTACTATCACTTTCCCTCTCCTCACCCCGGTGCACGGTGGTCCGGATGAACAGCAGCATCTCATCTACGGTTACGGTGTTGTAACCGGACAAGTACCAGTGTCGGAAACTGTGCTCGCGCCAGAGTTTTTGGGGCAGTCCTCTAAATCCTGTTGGCAACGAGAGTTTCTTCCCGCTACCTGCCAGCAGCCCATGGATTCTCATGCGACCGACCTGGTTCCTCTCCCCACTACCGCGGCGAACTATCCTCCGCTGTATTACGCCCTGAGCCACTGGCCTCTCCTCTTCCTCTCCGGAACTCCGGCCATATGGGCAATTCGTTTCTTCTCCGCCGGACTTTTCGCAATGTTATGCGCGTTGGGTGTGACCGCATTAGCCTGCGGCACCAAGCAACGCTCCCACTGCTTCGCAGTATGCGCACTTAGCTTGCCCGTTCTCACCCCAGCATTTTTCCAAGTGGGAGGCTACGCGAATCCGCAGGTACTCGAATTAGGAGCAATGCTGTGGCTCGCCGGTCTGCTGATCCCCCTCACACGATTGTCTCCCGGCAGGGCGGACCGTAGCGCTAAGCGAATATTCCCTCGCACCACGGTCACCACACGGCTGTTATTAGCGACTCTAGCAGCGGCCTTGGTCACGCTATCGCGCCCGACCGGACCGGTCTGGCCCATTATTTTTTGTTTAGTCCTGGCGGTAGCTTGCGGATTTCGCAGGTGTTTAGGATACATAAGGCTCCGTGCCATGTGGGTGTTCATCGCGGTTAATATCTGCGCTTCGCTACTGTGGCTGGCGTGGAATGCCATCAGCTCTACTACTCGCCCACTCCACAGCTTTGTTCGGGTCATTACTCCGCAAGAATGGGCACGTGATCTACTGGAAAAACGTGAGTTTTACCTGACGGATACCATCGGTGCGGTGCGGTGGACCCTATATGAAAATGGAAATCCCATTCGCGCCTATGCGCTCTTCCTTGTTCTGCTCCTCATCCTGGCTCTACTAGTTCACCGATTCCGCACCTCATTAGCTCTGGTATGCGGTGCTCTTTCCATTCCAGCAATCGCCTTAGCTAGCAGCATTGCGGTCAGCGGCCGAGCCGGTTTCGAATTCTGGCAGGCCCGGTACGGTTTCCCCATGGTTTTTGCGATGCTAATGCTGGCTAGTTACACCGTCTGCGTTTCCCTCAGGCGAATGCGCGTGCTCCCCTGGGTGCTCGCCTTTAGCGGAGGAATAGTTTTCGCTTCCACAGCCGTTGAGTACTTTATCCAACTCATCGGGCGTTATTGGCGCGGTGGCATTAGCCTGATTATCTCGCGCGATGACCTCAACGAAGCCCTTGCACTAGCTCCGCCAAGTGTCACTTATTCGTTGTATCTTGGTTACGCCGCGATCACACTTCTATGCTGCACACAAGTGGGTTGTATTATCCTTTCGTACCGCGCTAGCCATATCTCGAGAAAAGATGCTGCTACCCATTCGCCCCTGGGTGATCACTCGGAAAATCCTGGCCGGCACCGTAGCACATTGGACACTACCGCGGTTCGCGATCACGATAGCTTGGCCTCCAGCAATGTCCCGGATAGTTGTGACTCTCCTCAGCCACGGAAAGGTTAATAAGAGTTGTCTTGCACTGATGCTCATACACCTCAAGGAACGCGCTCCGCAGCTCTTCCGGTTGCTCTCGGCGGTGCCTCCGGTGCCCTTTCTGGATTCTTCATCACCGTTGTGAGTGCCCGTTCCCTCTCCCCCGAAGATAACACTCTGTTCTTGACTTTCTGGGCTGCACTTTTTGCCATTATTGCCATTGTGGCGGGTCTTCAAAACGAGGTAACGCGGGCCGTCCGTTTTGACTGCGTGGAAAGAAAGGAAAGTTCAGTTTCTGGGATTGGGAACCAGCGCTACCGCACGTCGCCCCTCTTGATCTGCGCAGGAGTGGGTGTATGCGCAGCACTCCTGGTGCTAGCCGCCACGCCGTTGTGGCTGCGGGTATTCCACGGGTTTTCTGGACGCGGGCTCCTTATCGCATTTATTGCGCTAGGGGTGCTTCTTAATAGCGTGCATTTAGCACTTCTCGGAATCTTTGCCGGGCGCGGCAAATGGACAATTTTCGGTACTCTCACTTCACTCGAGCCCGCACTTCGATTCCTTTTCGTTGCTATGGCCGGATATCTTAGCCTCGCACTCCACCTCTACGCTCTCGCCTGTGTACTCGCCTGCGGAACCTGGTTGCTTCTTATTGCTTGGCCGGGAGTTCGAGCTCTGGCCCACACCCGCATTAATATTGCTCCGCGGGGCTTGGTGCGCCGCCTCCTGCTGGCGATGGCCGCGACGGGCGCCAGTGCTCTTCTCATTAATGGCTTCCCGATTCTCATGAGCCTGACCACTGACCCGGTGATCTTCTCCCAGGCGGCACCGCTTATTCAAGCGGTATCCGTGACCCGCGCGCCGCTTATGCTTCCCCTGGTGGCTTTCCAATCCATGGTGATCACGGTCTTCGTCCAGCACCCCGAACGCACCCGCAGCTATTTGCTGCGCCTGGCCGTTATTGTGGGCGGAATTGGCGGGATCGGCGCCCTGGCCGCTGCCGTGTGCGGCCCGTGGCTTATGGCGGTTATTTTCGGGCCGGCTTATGCGAACACTCCCCTGATCCTGGGCTTCTTAGTGCTAGCTGCGGCCTGCCTGGCTCTTCTTACCCTGACCGGGGCGGTGGCGCTGGCCGCCGATCACCACCGTCTCAATATCCTGGGGTGGTGCATGGCCCTGGTGGTCTCCGTCGCCATCATGCTTCTGCCCGTCTCTCTGGAAGCACGCACGGTTACCTCCCTAGTGGCGGGCCCGCTGCTGGGAAGCATCTGCCATATCCTCGGCCTGGTGCGCCGCACTCAATAGCGAGCGCAAACGGCGGATACGCGAGGCTTCGAAGGCTGTGAAAGCTTCGGCACCTTGAGGTACTACGCCGGCGCTGCACACGGGTAGCATAGTGTTTATTGAGCTGACCTAGGAGGAATCATGGCACGGGTATCCGTTATCACTCCCGCCTACCGCGGTGAAAGCACCATTCGGCGCGCTATTGAGTCAGTCCTGGGCCAAACGATGGGGGATGTGGAGCTCATTGTTGTGGATGATCACTCCCCGGATAACACCGCCGGCGTGCTGCGCGACCTGGAAAAAGAACTTGCCGATAACCGCCTCACCGTGATCTACCACGAGAACAATACCGGGGTATCCGGGGCTCGGAACTCAGCCCTCGAGCGCGCTTCCGGGGACTATATTGCTTTCCTTGACGGGGATGATTACTGGGAACCCATCTATCTGGAAAGGATGCTGCGTGAGGTGGAAAGCGCGCCCGATACCGATGTGGTGTGCTGCGGGCGTACCATTCACCTCTCCAACGGGCAGACGCGTACCGAGCACTCCCGTTTCCTCGGCACCCTGGCGGGCCCGGAAGCAGTGCGTGCTTTCCTCACCGATAATCTCACCCCGTTCCTCTGGGATAAGCTTTTCGCCGCTGATACCTTCCAGGACCTACGTTTCCCGGAGCATATTCACCGCGGCGAAGATCAGGTTGTGGCCGCAATAGCCATCTCCCGAGCACGCCACGTTACCTCTATTCCCGAGGCCCTCACGAATTACATGGTGGGCACCCAATCCCTCACCTGGGGCCGTGTTCCCGATCCGCAAGAATACGAAGATGCCGCGCGCTTCCTTGCCGAGCAGCTCGGGCCGGAATGGATGGCAGAACCGGAGAACCTTTCCGCTTTTTTGGTATACCGCACCCTCGCCATGATGATCTTGGCGCAATCGGCCATGCGTTCGGAGAAAGACACCGCCGATATTGTACGCGCGGCACGGCATGCTATTAGCTTGCCCATGCTGCGAGCGACCGCGCAGGCCCGCCCACAGTTGGCGGCCGGAGCCGCCCTGCTGCGCACCTGCCCGGCACTCTACCGCAAGATCTACCTGCGATACGTGCAGAATACCTACGCTATTACCGACTAAACGCGTATATCTTAAACAGGCGCAGGACCGGGTGCCGCGCAACTGAAAAGCAACGCTTAGAACGCCCAGCGCCACCCGGATCCCGGCACTCCCCAAGGGTTGTACACCAGGTAACCGTGGTCCAGGGAAGTTTCCAGGACCACCTTGCCGGCCGCGGTTTCTCCCGGATTGATAAAGGGAGCCACTTTTTCCGCGGTTGTATAGCACCCGTAGGCTGCCACGCTATGACTACCTTTCTGAATATTTCCCTCCTGATCCGTCACGTAGAAGGCATCGCGATCCAGGGTGAGGAACGGCGCTTCGGGATCATACTGGGCATAGTCCTGTGCCATTGAGGCGCTGATATCCGCCACTAGAAAGGTGCCGTTCTCCGGCGTGAAAACCGTGGGTTCCGCGATACGGGAAGGGCATTGCTGCGGCCGCGTGAGACCCGTAACTGTCAGAGTGAAGGCCGCTCGAGTGGCGCCGTCGACCGAAAGACCTACCGGTACCCCAAGCTGGGCTTCCACGTCACCACCGGACGCAACCGTAACCGGGCGACCGCCTTCAGAAGCGTCAGAACTATCGGTTACCGCGGCGCGGTCGTGCATAGTGCGATTTCCGCTAGCTGATGCCCCGGATAATTCCGGTGCGCTCGGCGCGGCCAAGGCCACGGGGATCGGGGTCACCGGGTCGGGATCCCCCACCGCAACGCTGGAGCATCCGCCTAAGCCAAGGACCGTTGCCGCGGCAATACCGGCAAGCGCCCCTCCGATTGCCCGGCGGCACCGGCCAGAGATGGAAGAAGAAGTGGTGTGAGAATTCTGCATCGTCTCGTCTTCTTTCTTTTTCATTGCCCATTCCCTTAGAACCGGTGGAAATCACCGTGCGGAACCACGTAGCCGTAGCGCCGCGCGAAATCCTGCCGCCAGGGAGTACTGAGATACAGCCAGGCTAAACCGTCATTGGTGCCGACCAGTTCACGGGTGTAGTTCATCCGGTTCCGATCACCGCCGGGAATAAAACCTTCCCAATCGTCCATCTGCGCAATTTTTTCTTGGTAATTCCACGGCCCGTACGTCAAGAGGTCTCCTTCGAGCCCGCGCGTACCCGGCAGCGCCCACGGCCACGGATTCCACCGCGGTCCGGTAATCCACAGCTCAAGTTCAGGGGCTCGAGTGATGCGCAAAGAGGTATAGCCATTGGCCACGAAGGCAGCTTCTTCGCCCTGCCGTAGTGTTCCGTACATCATTATGGGATAGCCGCCCGAAGCCGCGGGCTTCTCAGCAGCGGGATTACCCCGGCGCACCGCGAGGGTATCTCGCCCATCACCATCCCAGTCCCCTACCAGAACGGCATCGCTATCTCGGCCGTAGGTGAACTCGGTATCGGCATACCCGCCACTCACGGGTGAGTTATTGATGTAGAAGCGATTACCGCGCCGTACCGTAAAACTATCGCGGCCATCGCCATCCCAATCACCGGTGTAGAGGGTATCGCTGTCCCGCCCGTAGGTGAAGCTCGTCATATTTTCTTCGGAACCGAGGGCGGAACTCACCACGAATGTGTTGCCGCGGCGGATAGCGAGGGTATCAATGCCGTCGCCGTCCCAATCGCCTGCCACGATTTCGTCCCCGGGCTGACCGAAGGTGAAACTGCTATCCGCGCCCCCGCTGCTATGGGAATTACGCACGAAGAACTGGTTCCCGCGCCGCAGCATAACGGTATCAATACCGTCCCCATCCCAGTCACCGATGAGGAACTCATCATCCGGGTTTCCGTAGACGTACTCTATATCTGCCGGGCCTGATTCGAAGCTGTTCTTGACAAAGAATTGCGCACCGCGATTAACACCGACGGTGTCACGCCTGTCCCCGTTCCAGTCCCCGGTGAAGACCACATCATGATCGCGGCCGTAATACATATCGCGATCAGCGTTACCGCCGGTGAGGGAATCCTTAAAGAAGTAGTGATTCCCGGCGTTTTCTTCCAGAGCGGGAGCGGCATTGGCCCCTGGAAGAACCGCGAAGGTTGAGGCGATCAGTGCGAGAGCCGCGGTAATACTCACCCCCGGAATACGACTGTGACGGATAGTCATAGAACCTCCTTTGAATTCTTCCCGAGCCTGCGGAGCAACAACGCCCCCGGCCGCGATGCGTGGACAACGCGTTCATCCTAAACCCTCCGGGCGGCGCAATTGTAGAGATCGCCCGTGTCGCCCTCGCATCGCACATTGTGGCGCGGCGGGATGGACTGACTCCTTACCCCGCAGTTCCGGGTAGAATTAGCCAGGAACTGACCCACGAAAGGAATAATATGCGTGTCCTGGTTACCGGCGGTGCCGGATTTATTGGCGCGAATTTCGTTCACCAAACTGTCGAGGATTATCCGGATGCCGAAGTTGTCGTCCTGGATAAACTCACGTACGCGGGTAATCCCAAGTCCATTGAGGGCCTGGACCGCGTCACCCTGGTCCAGGGCGATATTGCGGATATGGATACCGTTGATCCCCTGGTCAAGGACTGCGATCTGGTGGTGAATTTCGCGGCGGAATCCCATAACGATAATTCTCTTGTTGATCCCTCCCCCTTCATTCGCTCCAACCTGGTGGGCACCTACACGATTCTGGAGGCGGTACGCCGCCACGGGGTACGCCTCCACCACATTTCCACCGACGAAGTGTACGGGGACCTGGAGATTGACGAACCGCGCCGCTTCCAGGATGGCGATCCCTATATCGCTTCCTCCCCGTATTCGGCTTCCAAGGCCGGCTCTGACCTGCTGGTACGCGCCTGGGTGCGCTCCTTCGGGGTAGAAGCTACCATTTCCAATTGCTCGAATAACTACGGCCCCTACCAGCACGTGGAGAAGTTCATTCCGCGTACCGTCACCAACCTCCTGGACGGTATCCGCCCGCGTATTTACGGCACCGGCCTCCAGGTGCGCGATTGGATCCACGTACGCGATCACAACGTGGCGGTATGGGAGATCATCAATAAGGGCCGGATCGGGGAAACCTACCTCATCGGCGCGGACGGCGAAAAGAATAACCTCGAGGTCGTCAAGATGATCCTCCAGGAGTTCGGCCGCGAACCCGATGATTTCGATCATGTGAATGACCGCCCCGGCCACGATCAGCGCTACGCCATTGATAACTCCAAGCTGGTGGAAGAAACCGGCTGGCAGCCGAAGTTCAAGGACTTCGCCGCGGGCCTGCATGACACCGTGGAATGGTACAAGGCCAATGAAGAGTGGTGGCGCCCGCAGAAGGAAGCCGTGGAGGCCAAGTACGCCAAGACCGGCCACTAAAGTGCCCCGCCCCGGCCCATCGGCACTGCCAGCATGAGCTGCCTGCATGAGCCGGCTTTCCGCTGCCCCGTTCGCATTTCTCCGATGCACACCCTGAGTGCCATGAGGAGCGCGAGCGGGGCAGCGCTATGCGCGGGAGCCTCGCCGCGGCCCCCTTCCGTGTCCCACCGGGCCGCCGCGCGGCAGTCCGGCTATACTGAACGCAACCCAAGAGCTAGGAGCATCATGCAGATTGCTGTGATCGGGCTGGGCTACGTGGGCTTGGCCAACGCCGTCCTTCTTGCCCAACACCACGATGTTGTCGGATCGGATCTCAATCCCGCGAAAGTGGATGCGATTAACGCCCGCACGTCCCCGATCCAGGATGCCAAAATCGAAGAGTTCCTCGCCACGAAACCTCTTTCGCTGCGGGCTACCACCTCGAATATTGAGGCGCTTGCGGGCGCTGATTACGCGGTGATCGCCACCCCTACCGATTACGATACGGAGACTAATGCCTTCGATACGGCCTCTGTTGAAAGTACGATTGCGCAGGTAGCTGAGGCGAATCCCGGTGCCGTCGTCGTTATTAAATCCACCATCCCCATCGGTTTTACCGCGCGGATGCAAGAAACGTTCCCGCAGTTGCGCATCGTCTTTTCCCCGGAGTTTTTGCGCGAGGGCAAGGCGCTGCACGATAATCTCAACCCTTCGCGCATTGTTGTTTCGGGCGACGACGCCGCAGCTGCCCATTTCGCCCAGCTGCTGAGCGAGGGAGCTGAAGCGCGCGACGTCCCGATTATCCAGGTGGGAACCCGGGAAGCCGAGGCGATTAAGCTCTTCTCCAATACCTATCTGGCCATGCGGGTGGCGTATTTCAATGAGCTGGATTCTTTCGCGATGGCGCGCTCCCTCAACGCCGCGGAGATTATCCGCGGGGTGGGTCTCGATCCGCGTATCGGGGATCATTACAATAATCCCTCCTTCGGCTACGGCGGCTACTGCCTGCCCAAGGACACGAAGGAATTACGCGCCGATTTCGAAGGCGTGCCCGAAAATCTCATGTCCGCCATTGTGGAATCGAACGACACCCGGATTGATTTCCTGGCTACCCGCCTGGCCGGGGCCGGCTACGCCACGGTGGGGATCTACAAGGTCGCTATGAAATCGGGCTCGGATAATCACCGGGCTTCGGCGGCCCTCAGCCTCGCGGCGCAGTTGCGGGCGCGGGATGTGGAGGTGCTTGTTTACGATCCGGCACTACAACCGGGCAGCCTCGGGGATATTCCGGTGCTGGATTCCTGGGAGGAATTCCAGGATCGCGCGGATGTGATTATCACGAATCGCCTGGATGGCACCATGCCGGAAACCTCCACCCCGGTGCTCACCCGCGATATTTTCGGGCGGGACTAAAACCGGAGCTCACGCACAGCGGCGCGCTTGCGCCTAGAGGTACGGGCCGGGGATCTTGCTTCGTCGTGAAGTATCCCCGGCCCGTATGTCTTGACCGAAACTCGTGCCTATCGGTGCCTAGCGCGCTCGCATCACGCCGAGCGTTTGGCCGCCCCGGCCATCCCAATCACCGAAGAGAGTGATGTCCTGGGTGCGCCCGAAGTAAATTTCGCGCGGCTGCCCGGTCCGCAGGTCCCGGATAAGATACTGGTTACCGCGCCGCACCACCAATGTGGATTGACGCCCATCAATCTTCGCGGCAAGCATCTCATCTTCAGCAAGCCCGTAGTTGATACTCTGCGCCACCTGGGCCGTTGCCAGATTATTCGTCACCAGCACGAAGGGCCCGCGCCGCACGCCGATGGTGTCACGCCCATCTCCATCCCAATCGCCGATGAGCCACTCATCATCCGGGTCACCATAACGGTAGATATGCTCAGCGGGCCCCGGCGTCAGGGTATTGCGCACCAGAAGCTGGTTGCCGCGCCGTACCGCGAAGGTATCCACCCCATCGCCATCCCAGTCCCCTAGGATGAGTTCGTCGCTGGCGCGCCCGTACTTGAAAACATTGGTGGCCACGCCGGAGGTTAGCGAGTCGCGCACGTAAATGAAGCTGTCACGGCGCACCGCGATACTTTCCCGCCCCGAGCCGGTGAAATCACCGACGAAGGGAGTATCCCCCGCTCGGCCGTAATCCATGACGATTTCAGCTTCCGGCTGCCAGTAATTGGACAGGAAGAAACGCGGAGCAAAGGTCGCGGTGCGCTTATCCACCCAGGGTTTCAGCGGTGCCGGCGCGGGAGCCGGCGGGGCGGGCGGGCGCGGTGCCGGTGGCTGGGTGGGGCCCGGCGCGGGCTGCGTCGTCGTACCACCACCGGAACGCAACTGCGTATAGATACGGTAGGCGTTCTCACGAATGGAGCCGATGGAATCGTAAATCGTGCCCGGGCAGGAAGTATTGCCCACATCGCGGTGCCCCACGATACGCGGCATCGCTTCGCCGGAACGGTAACGCGCCGAATTATTGCGCTGCGGAATGGTCAGCGAAGTAGTGCCGCGCGGATCCAGGCCCGCGAGCGCGAATTTCCAGCCGGCCACATCGGCGAGGGTATTAAGAATGGTTTGCGAGGGGCGGTGATCCGCGGTGAACGTGCCGAGCACAGACACGCCCATGGTGCCGGTATTGCGCCCGGCGGCGTGCGCACCAATGGCCATGGTGCCGTCCTGGGATTGCAGAGTGCCGTAGCGCCCTTCCCACTTCCCGCCGTATTTATCGACGATCACGTTATAGCCAATATCGCCCCAATCGCGGGTCACGGCGTGGAACGCGTAAATCCCGCGGATAACACGCGGTACCCCGGCCTGGGTGTAGTTATTCGAGCCGGCGGTGTGGTGGATAACCATGCCCTGGAAGGTGGCGTATTCCACCGGCCAGGTCATGAGGGAACCGTCCGCGCCCCAATCGGCGCGGGTGTGGATCCCGCGGGTGCCGATGCGGTTGGTCCAATCGCGAGCGGTGGGGAGCAGTCCGGAAAGCTGAGCCGGTAGCTGCGCGGAAAGCTGGGCAGGCAGTCCGTTCGCCACCACGCTGCCCTGCTCCAGGGTGCCCCCACCGCGCGCGGCGGAAAGCGAAGCACCCAGGGCCGGAATCTCTTCTTCGCCCTCTTCGGGATTGACCACCGGATCGGTTTCGGTCCCACGTTCGGGCAGAATCGGCGCGGTTTCGGCCTCCTCCACCTCCACGGTGTCACCCTCGGCGGTGTAGGCAATATCGATGCGCAGGCCGGCCGGAAGCGGGCCCTCGCCCTGGGTAATACGCACCTGAATACCGGTGGATTCCCCCGAGACGTTGTACTCCGTGCCGGGCCGTTCGCGCTCGGTTTGGGATTCCTCGCCCACTTCGTACCAATCCGACCACTGCTCCCCATCCAGGGTGCGCATCTCAATGGAGGCACCCTCGGGCAGGCTCTCCCCGCGGTTCCAGGTCAGCCCGGCCACCGCGAAGGGTTCGTCCACCCGCACCGGGCTGGTGAAGACGGCGTAGTTATCGGCCAGCTCCGCGCCGGGGGCACTATCCTCGGCTCCGTTTCCGGTGCCTTCGTTTTCGGTTCCTGCGGCGCGCAGTACATTCGTGCGCACCGCATTCGGTACGACGCCGCCCGCGCGCCCGGCACTCGCTTCTTGGGCGGGCTCGGCTTCCCCGGTGGGGTGCGAGGCCTCGGTGGGATGCGCCACCTCGCGTGGCCCGGCTTCCCTGGAAGAGTCAGGCTTGCTCGCTGCTTCTTCCTCGATTTGTGCGGTGGCGGTGGTGGTGAGATCCCCCGCTTCGGTTGTTAGCGGAATAACAATACTGCCCTGTGCATCATCGTTCTCGGCAAAAGCATAGCCCACAATCGGGACGGCAAGGCCCGCACTCGCGAGCGCCAGCACGGTTCCTAAAACAAGACCGCGACGTTTGGTCATTTTTTCCTCCGGTTCACGCCGCCCGCCACGATGAGAACTCATACGGGCAGCTTCCAGACTTACCTTACGGCAAAAGTCCCAATTTTCACACCCTTAACTCCGTTTTACTTTAACCTCATAAAAATACATCGGTGTTATTCGATTGAGGTCGCGGAGTGAGGGGTGGAGCCGCCTCGCGGATACTCGCAGCTCCGGTGTGATTTTAATACGTTTTAGTTAGTGAGAACGACGACGCGCCGCGCGCGCCGCCCGCACGTGCAGCTGCGCCCGCAGCGCGAGCCCGCCCCGGATCGCCCAGCGCAAGGGCGCCTGCCAGGGGCGCGCGTACACGCTATCGATATAGTGCGCCGCGCTGCGGTGATGTTCGCGCAGCATGGCGGCCGGTTGGTCTTTCCAGGAGGCCCCTTGGGAGTGAATCACTTCCGCTTCTGGGAGGAACACCGAGTGCCAGCCCGCCCGGGCCAGGGCCTCCCCCAAAGCCACGTCCTCGAAGAACATGAAATAGGAATCATCGAAACCCCCCACGGCTTCGAAGGCTTCCCGGCGGAGCAGCAGGCAGGCCCCGGAAAGCCAATCCACCGGGTGGGCGCGGGTGACATCCGCATTGGAGCGGTAGGCGCGGGAGAAGGGATTATTCGGCCAGATATTCCCGAGCAGCGCGTGCCCCACCCCGGAAATGATGCGCGGGAATTGGCGGGCCGAAGGGTAGATTTCCCCTTCCGGAGTGCGAATGAGCGGGCCGAGCGCACCGGCCCGCGGGAAGCTTTCCGCCCCGCGCACCAGGGCATCGAGCGAACCGGGGGTGAACACCACATCGGGATTGGCTACCACCAGCCATTCGCCGGTAAAGCCCTGGGCTCCGCGGTTGGCGGCCCGCCCGTATCCGATATTTTCGCCGGTGCGCACCACCTGCGCCCCGTGGGCGCGGGCTACCCGATCCACTTCGGCGTGCTCGGAGCCGTTATCCACAATGATGCATTCGTGGGCTTCCCGCAGGGCTGCCGGGAGGGAGGCGAGAAAAGCTTCCAGTTCCGGCCCGGGATTGAAAGCCACGGTGATGACACGAATGCGCATGGTCCTAGCCTAGCCGAGCGCGCCGCTGCCCGCCGCCGCACTCGCGTGGAGGCGGGGGCACGGGCCCGCTTCCACACACCGCCGCGCACCCGCTAGCTCCCGCCCGCGCCACCGTGCTTAACACCGCAGTGCGGCGCTTCTTCCAGCGGGCGACGCGCCCGAACCCCTATGATGAGGTGGTGGCAAAAAACTCACGCGCCGCAGCGCATCTGATCGGTGGACGCCGCACCTCTTCGTGGTGGCGGGTCGTGGTGCTGGTGCTGCTTGCACTTCTGCTCACCTTCGGGACGGCCCTGTGGTCCGCGTGGGCGCGCTACCAGGGGAATATCACCCGGGCGGATATTGATGATCTGGTTCCTTCCGCCGCCGCGGCGGAGCCGGTGGATCCTTCCGCGGGCCGCCCGCTCAATATTCTTGTTCTCGGTTCGGATGTGCGCAGCGGGGCTTCTGATATTGATAACGCTGGGGAATCCGGTGAAGTCGGGGGGATGCGCGCGGATACCACCATGATCATGCATATCAGCGCTGATCGTAGCCGCGTGGATATTGTGTCCGTGCCCCGCGATACCCTCGTGGATATTCCCTCCTGCACGATTCGTACCTCTTCCGGGGGTTCGGAAACGGTCACCACCCGCCCCGCCCCCGAAACCATGTTCAATTCCGCCTTCGCTATTGGCGGCCAGTACGGCGATGTTGCCAGCGCGGCCGCCTGCACCATGACCACTCTCCACCAGATGACCGGCATTACCTTCAACGGTTATATCGTGGTGGATTTCGCGTCCTTTATTTCCACCGTGGATGCCCTGGGCGGGGTTCCCATGTACTTCCCGGATGATTTGTACGACGAGCGCGCCGGCCTTGATATCGCTTCCGGTTGCCGCCTCCTCAACGGCACCCAGGCCCTGGCCCTGGCCCGGGCCCGCTACAGCGTGGGGGACGGCTCGGATATTTCCCGTATTGGCCGCCAGCACGAATTGGTGAGCGCGGTGGCCGCCGAGGCCCTCCGCTCCAATCTCCTCACCGATTTCGGCCGCCTCATGCGCCTGCTCGATGCCGCCACCCAATCCCTGCAAACCTCCCAGGAGATCGGCTCCATCAGCAATATTGTGGGCCTGGCAAATTCGCTGCGTTCCATTGACCCGGCCAATATCCGCTTCTGGACCATGCCTTTCGCGTGGGCCGGTAACCGCGTGGTCGCCACCGATAGCGCCGAATACGTGTGGGAGGCGCTGCGCCGCGACGTTCCGGTACGTGCGGAAAAGAATGCCGACGGCGTTTTCGTTGGCCTTCCCCCGGAAGGCAGCCCCGACGCTCTTCCCAGTACCGCCGCGGGTGCTACGCCAAGCGCCGGTAGCTCCGCTGAGGGCAGCGAAGGAGCGTCCGAAGTGGCGGGTGGCGCTGATAGCGATACCGCCACCACCGACGCGAATTCCGAGAACGCTTCCGCGCCGGCCTCCCCCAGCGCGGACGAGACCGCTTCCGCCACTTCTCCCACCACCGCCCAGAGCACCGAGTCCGCGCCCGTGTGCACCCGAGAGAATGCGATTCCCTGAGCATGAACCGTTTCCATGGGGCAACCCCACCACCGTCCTTCCCGCCTAAGCGCAGGCTTCCGCGGCCCTCCGCGCAGGGCGCGCAACCGGTCGGCCGCGGCCGCTCCGTGCCCCCACAGGCGCGCGAACAGCATCCTGATGTTTCCGGGGACCCCCGCGCCGCCGGGATTGTCCCCGCCGCCGGAGCCACCCGCAATGCCGGGGCGCCGCGCCGGCCCGCTCCTGTGCAGCCCCCGAGCTTCGCGCCGCAGCGCCAGGTGGCGCCCGCTCGCCCGGCTGAATCTTTCGAGCAGGCGCCCTCCTACCCGCCTGCGGCTTCCCAGCCGCAGGCCCGCGGCTATGCTTCCCACACTCCGCACGGTGGCTTTCCGCAGCCCAGCGATTTTGGGCAGCATAGCGATTTTGGGCAACCCACACCGGAGATGCCCGGAATGGGTGCGCCTGCCCGGCGCGCGCGGCGCCGCCACCCGTGGCGCTGGGTAGCTGGCGTCGTCGTCGTTCTTCTTATTCTCGCGGTGGCCTGGCCTACCTACCTGTTCTTCTACGGCAACTCCAAGCTCACCCGGACGGATGCGTTGAGCGGGGCCGCGGGAACGGCCGGGACCACGTACTTGATTGTGGGCTCGGATGTGCGCGAGGCCGACGGTATTGATGACCCGACCGAAGGCGAGCGCGCGGACACCATTATGCTGCTGCACGTGCCCGAATCCGGGGCGCCGGCGCTGGTCTCCCTCCCGCGTGATTCTTACGTGAACGTGCCCGGGGAAGGCGAACAGAAGCTGAATTCTTCCTTCGCGCTGGGCGGGCCGCGGCTGCTGGTGGAAACGGTGGAGGAACTTTCCGGGATGACCGTGGATCACTACATCCAGATTTCCATGGCCGGGGTGCAGCAGATTGTGGACGCCGCCGGCGGGGTGCGCCTGTGTTACGACGCCGACGTGGACGATGCGGACTCGGGCATGGTGTGGGAAGCGGGCTGCCACGATACCAACGGCACCCAAGCCCTCGCTTTCGCGCGGATGCGTAAATCCGATCCGCTGGGTGACCTGGGGCGTACCAACCGGCAGCGGCAGGTGGTTTCCTCCCTGATTGGCAAGCTGAAGACCCCGGCAACGCTGGTGAATTTCCCGCTGCAGCGGCGCATGGTCGGCACCGCCGGCTCCATTCTCACCGTGGATGAAGGGACCTCACTGTATAACGTGGGGCGGGCCGGATTGGCGCTCGGAAGCGTGCTGGGCGAGGGCGGTCTGGCCGGGGTTCCCCCGATTGCCGATCTGGACTACCGGGCCAACGGGCAGTCCAATGTGCTCCTCGATCCGCAGCGCACCCCGGAATTCTTCCGGAAGATGCGCGAGGGGACCCTGACTCCCGCCGATATGCTTCCCAGTTTCTAAAGCGTGATAGTCTCAGCGCGATGACTAGCCCAGCACCAGAGCCAACACCAGAACCGCGTTCCTCCGCCCGCGCCCGGGTGGACAAACTCATGCGCCGTTTACTCAAAGGCCAAACCTTCCGGCAGTGGCTCGTGGAATTCATGCAATTCTGCACAGTGGGCTTGGGTGCCTATATCGTCAATGTGGGTATTTTTAATCTGCTGGCGCATACCGGGCTGGTGCGTCTACCCGGTGATCAGTCCATGACCGCGAAGGTCATTTCCGTCACCCTCTCCGTGATTTTTTCTTGGGTAGCGAACCGCTTGTGGACGTTCCGCACCCAGCGTTCGGCGGAAAAAATGCGGGAATTCCTGCAATTCGTGGCGGTGAACCTCTGCGGGATGGCCATCGAGTTGGGATGCTTATGGTTCTCTCGCTACGTGCTGGATATGCGCTCCCAGCTGGCCGATAATATTTCTTCCAATGTGGTGGGGCTGATTCTGGGCACCGCCTGCCGCTACGTGCTCTACCGCTACGTGGTGTTCCGGGTGCGCGAGTAGCGCCGTCGTTCCTACGAGTACCGGAACCCTCTCGAAGCTGCACCCACGCGGGGCGCCGCACGGTTTAGAAACGCCGGCGGCGGGCCCCCACCGAAATTTCCCCGCCCGCCGGGAAAACTTTCGCCGGGTCGAGGGCCGCCGGGAGCGCGGCGAGTACCACCGAAAAAATAGGGGGCTGGGCCTGGGATAATTCCAGGCGCCCGCCATTGCGTTCGGCTAGTTGGCGGGCCAGCGGCAGGCCGAATCCGGTGGAGCCGCCCAGGGAGAATCCCTGCGTGAAAATAGCTTCCACGAATTCGGGGGCTACCCCCTCCCCCTCGTCGCTAATATCGATAATGACGCCGCGGCCGGCTGGTCGCGAGGTGACCGTCGTCGTTCCCGCCCCGTATTTCAACGAGTTTTCCACACACGTGGCAATAATTTGGGAAAGCGCCCCGGGATCGGAGAGCACCGGACCGTGCTCGCCCACCGTGAAAACCACCTTGCGGCCCGCGGCCGCGAAGGCACGCTCCCATTCCACGCCCTGCTGGGTGAAAATCGGTTGTAGCGCCACCGCTTCCGTGGCGCTTTCCTGGGCACGTGAGGCGTGGAGAAGATCGGTGACCACCCCGGTGAGGCGCTCGACCTGTTCCAGGCAGCGGGTCGCTTCTTCTTTGACGTCCGGATCGTTGCTCAGGTACTGGATTTCTTCCAGGCGCATGGATAACGAGGTGAGCGGGGTGCGCAGCTGGTGGGAGGCGTCGGCGGCGAATTGGCGCTCGGCGGAAAGCCGCCCGGCCATGCGATCCGCGGCCCGCGCAATCTCCTCAAAAACCAGGTCGATTTCTTCGATACCGGAGGGCGCCATTTGCGGGCGGGTGGTTCCCGCACCCAGCTGTTCCGCGGCGGCCGCCAGGTAGATAAGCGGCGCGGAGATGCGGCGCGAGACCCGCATGGCGATACCCACCGCCACCAAAATTGCCACGATAATCGCCAGGATTTCCGCGCCTAGGAAAAGCAGCATATCCCGACGGGCCCGCGCTTCATCGAGGGCATTGCGCGGGATCGTCACCCCGCCCATCACCAGCGCCGGAATCCCGACCAGCAAAATGGCGGCCAGCGCGGTGCGGATCGTCATCCGCAAAGAACGTGCGCGCATGGGTTCTTCTTAGCGTGTTTCGAAACGGAAGCCCAGTCCCCGCACCGTGGAGATATAGCGAGGGCTGTCAACGTCGTCGCCCAATTTACGGCGCAACCACGAAATATGCATATCGAGTTTCTTCGAAGCGGAGGCTTTTTCGTCCCCCCACACTTCGCTGAAGAGCGCTTCGCGCGAAACAACATCCCCCGCGCGGCGAATGAGCGCGGTGAGCAGTTCGAATTCTTTTGCGGTGAGCGCTAGCTCCACGCCCGCGCGCGTCGCCCGGCGCGCCCCGGTATCCACCGAGATATCTTGGGCGGTGAAATGATCGGTGCCCTGTTCGGTGCGCCGCAGCAGCGCCCGTACCCGGGCCAGCAGTTCCGCGAGCCGGAAAGGCTTGGTGACGTAATCATCCGCCCCGCTATCCAGGCCCACCACCATATCGACTTCTTCGGCGCGTGCGGTGAGAATAAGGATGGGGAAGGTGTGGCCTCGCCCGCGGGCCTGCCGCGCCACGTCCAGGCCGTCCATATCCGGCAGCCCGAGGTCCAAAACCATAATATCTACTCCGTGAGCGAGCTGTTCCAGAGCATCCAGCCCGGTATCAACACACGTCACGGCGTACCCTTCCCGCGCGAGCGCACGGGCCAGCGGTCCGGAAATAGCGGCGTCATCCTCAACAAGAAGCAAAGTAGTCACACTGAAAGTCTAAGCTATTTTCTTTTTTCACTCAGGGGTCAAGGCAAACGCTCTTAATGCGCCCGGATGCGGCGCAATTCCAGCACCTCGGTGGCCCCCAGGCCCTGCAAGGTAGGAGTCCCCACCGAGATCGTGGTGAAGCGATTCTCCCCCACCGCTTTGAGCGCGGTGGCCACTGGCCGCGAGGTGAGGACCGTGCCCGGGGAGGCCACATCCGCCAGCCGGGAGGCCATATTCACCGAGGGCCCGAACACATCACCGAAACGCCCGAGCACCGGCCCCCAGGTGAGGGAGGCCCGCACCGCCGGAATTTCCGGGGTATCGCGCAGAGCCTGGGTCACATCGCACACAATATCCGCCCCGGTGACGATGTCGTCTGCGATAAAGAGGAACGCATCGCCCATGGATTTCACCACGCGCCCGCCCCCGCCGGTAATCACGGCCCGGCAGGTGTAATCGAAACGTTCAATAAACTCCATGAACTGGCGCGATGTCATCCGTTCGGTCCGGTTCGTGAAGGACACAATATCGATAAAGCCGACGGCGCGCGGCAGCTGCGGGATGGCATCATCCTCATTAATATGCGCAATTTCCGCTTCCGTGTGGCGCAGCAGCGCAGCGGCCTGGCGCGACCAAGTGTAGGCGGCGGTGCGCCGCAAAAACTCTTCAATATCCGGGAAATGATCGAGCACCCAGCGCCGCGCATCCACCGGCCCGAGCCCGCCGCTAGTTTCGGCCAGCTCCAGGAGGGTCTCCACATGCCATTGCAGCATGCGATCCACGTTGTGGGCACTGGCGCGCAGCAGCGAGGTGAGGGCCGATTCGGTGAGCGGGGATTCCCCGAGCGATTCCGCCATCGCCCGCATCGCCCGAATATCCCCGTCCGTGAACACGAGTTCGCTATCTTCATCCACGATGGAGGGGAAACCGAGGGCCAGCCAAAAACGCCGCACCCCTTCCGTATCCATATTGGTGAGCTCCGCCGCCTGACGCAGGGTGTAGCGCGGCAGCCCGCCCTCGAGGTGTTCCATATAGGCGGAGAACGCGGTGCCTTCCGTTTCCGCAGGCTGCGGCTCATTGCGCAATTCTTTGTGCGGCGACGACGCCGGCGCAGCCGGCAGTGCGGACTGAGAAGCGCGCGTGGCACCCCCGGGCCGGCTACCAGTATCCGGGAGGGAGGTGCGCGAGCGCTGCGGGGTGCGGGCCGCTATTTCCCGGCTGGGCACAAAATTACGATCCACCGGGGCTTCCATGCGGGCGGCAGTCCCGGAGCGCGGTACCCCCGATTCGGGGCCGAGGGGCAGATCAGCTGCGGTATTACGCCGCAACTGGGCCATATCATCCGCGCTGAGCTGCGCGCTAGCGGCCGGCTGGGCCCCGCCCCCGAGGAGGTAAGCGATGAGATCCGGGCTCATCGCCGGGCCGATGCTGGAGCGCTCCCGCGCGCCGCGGCCCGCCCCGGCCCCGGTTCCGGGTGATGTTTCGGATTGGGGTGCGGGGCGCGGCGCGCTAGCGAATTGCTCAGCCACACTCGCCCCTTCCCTAGCTGCTTAGCACCGGCGCGGCGCCACCTCAGGTGAGGAGAACGGGGAGCGCAACCGCCGGCTATAAATAAAGTGCCTTCCATCACAGTATACTAGTCGTCCTTGACACTAACGTCCATGTTTTCATCCGGGGATTTTGCTGGGAGTGGAGTGGCGGGTAGCCGCGGGCTATTCTGGAGCAGTGGAGAATAAACGAGAACACACAGATATTGATGCCCTCGCGGACCGCTATTTCCAGCGCGTCCTCGATACCTCACCCGAAACGGTGACCTTCACCGGCCTGCCCGGTGCCCCCGAAACCAAGCTTGATGATTACTCCCCCGCTGGGATTGCCGCGCATATCGATAACGTGCGGGAGACCCTGGCGGCCCTCGATCACCTTGAGGAGCGCGATGCCACGGATCGGGTAACCGCTGCCGGCCTGCGTGATCGCCTCGGCCTGGAAATTGAGCTGTATGAAGCCGGCGAAGAAGTCGGCAAGCTCAATGTTATTGAATCCCCGCTCCAGGGGATTCGCGATGTTTTTGATGTGATGCCCCAGGAAAATGCTTCCGATTGGGAAACCATCGCGGAGCGCCTGAGCGATGTGCCGCGGGCCCTGGCCGGCTACCGGGAATCCCTGGCCCAGCGGGCCGCTTCCGGCCCCGTGTTCGCGGCCCGGCAGGTGGAACGCTGCCTGGAGCAGGCCCTCGCTGCCGCCTCCGATTCGGGTAGTTTCGCCGGCCTGGCCCAGCGCGGGGCCGCCGTAGCCCCGGAACTTACTGAGGCTTTGGAGCAGGGCGCAGCTCAGGCCCGCTCCGCTTACGGGGAGCTGGCGGAAACCCTGCGGGGTCTGCTCCCGGGGGCTACCGAAAATGATGCGGTGGGCCGGGATCGTTACGCGCTGCATTCGCGCGAATTCCTGGGCGCCGTCGTCGACCTGGATGAAACATACGAGTGGGGTATCCACGAACTTGAGCGTATCGACGCGGAACAGCAAGCCATTGCGCGCGAGCTGTACGGGGAGGGCGTGAGCGTGAACGAGGCCCTCACCCGCCTCGATCAGGAGGAACGCTACACCCTGCACGGCGTGGAGGAATTGCGCTCGTGGATGCAGCACACCGCGGATGATGCCATGGCCGCGGCCACGCACTACTTCGATATTCCCGAGGCGATGCGCACCATCGAATGCATGATCGCGCCCTCGAATTCGGGCGGGATTTACTACACGGGGCCCTCCGATGATTTTTCGCGGCCGGGGCGCATGTGGTGGTCGGTGCCGGAAGGCGTGACCGAATTCCACACCTGGCAGGAAAAGACCACCGTCTACCACGAAGGGGTGCCGGGTCATCACCTCCAGTTGGGTCTGGCTGTTTATCTCAAGGATCAGCTCAATGCGTGGCGCCGCCAGGCCTATTGGGTTTCCGGGCACGGGGAAGGCTGGGCGCTCTACGCCGAAGCCCTCATGGCCGAGCTCGGCTTCCACGAGGATCCGGGTGACCGCATGGGTGTGCTCGATTCCGAGCGGCTGCGCGCGGCCCGCATCGTGGTGGATATGGGTGTGCACCTGGGTAAGGACGCCGGAAAGGTCGCCGGCGGGCAGTTCGGCACCGGCGCCTGGGATCACGACGCCGCCTGGCGTTTCCTGCGCGCGAATGTGGCCATGGAACAGTCCTTCCTCTCCTACGAGCTGGACCGTTACCTCGGCTGGCCGGGGCAGGCCAGCGCCTACAAGGTGGGTGCGCGGATCTGGAAGGAGCTGCGTGAGGAAGCCCGGGCCCGCGCGGGTGCCGGTTTCGACCTCAAGGCGTGGCATATGAAGGCCCTGCGCCTGGGCGGGGTGGGCCTGGACGTGCTGCGCAGCGAGCTCTCGCGCTAGGCCGGTCTTTCCTATGCCGATGACTCATGACGGGGGCGGCGCGGCGCATACGCCCGCTGCTGGGCGCACGCCCGCGGGGCATATACCCGCGCTGCCCTCCCTGACCCTGGCTCTCGCCAGCCAGTCCCCCGCCCGCCTGGCCACCTTGCGGGCGGCGGGCGTGGAGCCGCTGGTGCAGGTCTCGCACGTGGATGAAGATGCGCTGCTCGCGCGGGTGCACGGTGGTCCTTCCCAGGGGGTGCTGGCGCTGGCCGCGGCCAAAGCCCGCGATGTGGCCGCCACCCCCGGGCCGGCCCAGCGCGCCGATTTTGTGGTGGGCTGCGATTCCATGTTCGAGTTCGAGGGCGAGGTTTACGGGAAACCGCATTCTCCGGAAGTGGCCCGCGAGCGCCTGGCTCGCATGTCCGGCAATTTCGGGATTCTCCACACCGGGCACTGCCTGGTTCACGTTCCTTCCGGACGTTCCCTGGCCGGGATTTCCCGCGCGAAAGTGACGTTTGCGCACCTGAGCGAAGCAGAGATCGAAGCCTATATCGCCACCGGGGAACCCCTGGAAGTAGCCGGTTCTTTTACCGCGGACGGCTTGGGCGGCCCCTTTATTGACCGCCTCGAAGGTGATTACCACGGGGTGGTGGGGATTTCCCTGCCGCTGTTGCGTTCCCTCGTGGAGCACCTGGGTCTGTCCTTCACGCAGTTCTGGGCGAAGCCGGCCCGCCCGGCCCTCGGGGTGCTCCCGGAGGCCGCTCAGCGTTTCCTGGCCGATAGCCACCACGGCACGGTTCATCACGGCGCGGACGGTTTCCTGCTATGCGGTTGCGGGAAACGCCATTGGGGGATGAACGGGGCGGCCGGGATCGCGGCTTTCCGGCGCCACGCAGGGCATATCCAGATCCTGCTTCAGCACCGCTCCCCCTGGAGTCACGGCGGCGCCACCTGGGCTTTCCCGGGTGGGGCGCGCGAATGGGACGAGGAGCCCTGGGAGGGCGCCCTGCGCGAATTCACGGAGGAGACCGCACTGGCTCCCACGGATCTGCGCCGCGGCGGGGAGCTGACCACCGCGCACGTGGACTGGTCCTACACCAGTTTCGTGGCGCGTTGCCGCGATGGACTCGAGGCGGTGGCCGACGGGGAATCCATGGAGTTGCGCTGGGTGAACGTGGAGGATGTTACCTCCTACCCGCTGCTTCCTTCCTTCGCGGCCACCTGGCCGCAGGTGCGCGAGCTGGCCCGCACCACCCTCGATTGGGACGACGGCGCTTCCGATTAGCTAGGTTCACCTAGAGTGGTACGACGGCGCGCGCGGCTAGCGCCGCGCGGTCGCTCCCCCGCGAGCAATCGGCCATGGTAGATTGTGATTGAGGACACCGGGGTCTTCTTCTGGGCTCCGCGAAGCATCTGTTCTACCGTGTCGCCGCTCGGGTGCCGGCGGATGTGCCCTCCCTACTCAGAAAGATGACCTCCCATGAAAAAGCTCATTGCTTCTATTACTGTATCCATGCTCACGCTAGCGTTCTTCTCCAATGCGCACGCGGACGACGGCTCCCCTCCTCCTGAACCGACTCTGACGGACCACTCCCTGGAATTCGCAGGAACTACATACACACTCTTTAGCACCTATACCGATACCGAATCCGCGCGTAGCTATTTCACGAACAAATACCCGGAATTCTTCGCGAGCGCCGAACACAATTACGGCTTACCGCCACTAAGCGAAGAAAACGCTACAGACTACAAAGAACTCGCTATTTCCCTTTCTGAAAATTCAGACTCGGTGGAAACGTATAGAGACGTGGTCTCATTCCTTGACTACTACGAAAACTCGCAGCAAAACAAGGAAATTACCGATGCGGCTACTACTTTCACGCACAAGATTGAAGCCGGCCAGCTAAGCGAGAAAGAGGCAGCAGCGCAGCTAGCACTCTTACTCCCGCTCACCAAAGAAAACAACAATATTCGGCTGCCTTATGGCACCCGCAATTCGGGAATCAATCTTCAAGCTGCCCAGTTATATGCCGCTAAGCATGCACCAGACGGCTACCACAATCCGACCTTTGGCTACGAAATGAGTCGAAAAGGCTACGGAGTAGACTGCACTAATTTTGTTTCGCAGATCCTGCATGCCGGTGGAGTACCTATGGATTACGGTGCCGATGAGTTCGGCGGCTGGTGGTGGAAGTCCAGAACCAACCGTTCAATTTCATGGGTTAGAGCACGCACCTTTGCAGCCTATATGGGGTCTGGTTACACCGCACAAGTCTGGGTTGATATTTTCAATAATGTTCGCCCCGGAGACATTATCGGTCTTGATGAGACGAGCGACGGGGACGTGGATCACCTCGGGTTCATCCATAGCAAAAATGCCTCAAAATTACTCATTGCTCAGCACTCACCTGATTACTTCTCCTGGAGACATAAGTGGTCAAGACACGAGCGTGTAGGTACCTACCATCGCATCCGGCGTTAACAGGTGGTCGTTTTCTCAGGATTGTGAAACACTATGAAACTCAACCGTATTCTCTCGATCATCGCCCTCGTTGGAATCACAATTGTTATCGGGACAATTCTCTACGCCTCCCAGCTTTACTGGCCCAAGGTTGCCGACGATTACCCTGAAACACGCTTCAACATTATTGTTAGCGTGCTTGAAGGCGGGTTCGTCTTACTTCCGCTCCTCGCCTCGGCAATATGGGCAACCAGGCCAAGAATTTCCGTAGCAAAGAAATCACTCGGAACAATCGGATGCATGGCCCTTGCGATCACTGGCTACATCGCTTTCTATTGGGGCCCAGATTGGATAGACGATCTCCGTGGGCATACTAACTCTCCGATGTTTTACTGTAGCGTCAACGCGATCCCTGAAACCGCTCTTGCCATGTCACCATTCCTCCTGGTTACACTGGCAACCGCTATCCTCACTTTGCGGAAATCCCGGAAAACCCCGGCTGCCATCGGATCTTCTGAGGCGGCTCAGTCCAGCTAGTTTCCTATAATCCATACTCGGTGCGGGCACGAGCCACAGGAGTTTGTGCCCGCACCGGCTTCCGAACCTGCGAGAGTCCCAACGTCTCCATCGCGCGACCAGAACGTACCTCACCTTCTCCCAGAGATTGCGAAAAATCATGAAGCTTACCCGCGTCCTTGCAATTATTATCCTCATCGGAATCGCGATTGTTATTGGGACAATTATCTATGCCTCCCAGCTTTACTGGCCAAGGGTTGCCGACGAATACCCGTCAACACGGCCCGATCTTATTGACCTGGTTTTCTTCGGAGGGTTCCTCCTGCTTCCGCTGCTCGCCTCGGCAATGTGGGCAACGATGCCACGAACTTCTACGGCAAAGAAAGCGTTCGGCGCAATCGGATGCATGATCCTTGGAATCGTAGGATTCGTAATTTTTCGATGGGGACCAGAATGGGTTGATAGTATCCGTAACCCTGGTTTCTATTTCTTCTACCGTAGCGTCAATACGATCCCGGAAACCGCCCTTGCCATATCACCATTCCTTCTCGTCACGCTACTAACCGCGATCCTCGCTTTGCGAAAGACCCGGAAAACCTTGCACTCGCCAACGGCAACCGCGGTTACAGCCGAGGCCGCTCAGCCGAACTAGTTTTCGGATCATCCCGCCTAACTTGCCTCAGGAATCCTCATTAACGTTCGCCGGCAGGCCAGCCACATAGGGGTGGTCGGTGCCGGTGGGCCCGAGGCTTTGCGCCCCGCCCGGGGAGCCCAATTCGGAGAAGAATTCCGCATTGACGGCGGTGAATACTGACCATTCTTCGGGAACATCATCTTCGTAATAGATGGCTTCCACCGGGCAGGCCGGTTCGCAGGCCCCGCAATCCACACATTCGTCCGGATTAATGTAGAGGGTACGATCCCCTTCGTAAATGCAATCCACCGGGCATTCGTCCACGCACGCCCGATCTTTGGTATCGACGCACGGCAAGGTAATGACATAAGCCACCGGTGTCACCTCCTCCTCTACCGTAATCCGAGCTCACGCCCAGCACCAAATCTAATGACCGGGCGCGGGGGCTGGAGCTGGTGCGGGAGCGCCTTCCGCTTGCGGAGCGGGCGCGGGCGGAGCGGCCGGCTCCGGCTTCGGGCAGGTGCGGCCGTGATCAGGCTGGTAAGTCCAGTCATAGGACGAATCCTCAACGACCTTATCCCCCAATTTCACGGTGCGGGACACGGTCACGGTAAATCCGGGATCACCCAAGCCTTGGGGCTCGCAATCCGGGCCCTTTCCTTCCGTCATAACCGGCTGGCGGTAATTGCGCGGTTCCGAGGTCCAGGTTTCGACGTCGTAATACTTCGTCGACCACAGCTTCGTGACCACGTACCCGCCCTCGAGATAGGTGTCGATTACCGCACCGTACGGGGTGGTATTCTTCCATTTCACGTCAATGGAACCGGACCACAGCGTCGATTCGCGGCCCATGGGGTAGCGGGAAAAATGCTTGGTGTGGGGGCGGTGTTCCACATCCTCGTAACCGGCCAGGTAGCCAATATTGAACACATTCGTGGCCAGCTGGGAAAGCCCGCCGCCCAGGGCCTCGTTATTAAAGCCGTTCATAACCACCCCGGAAGAAACGAAGCCTTCCGAGTATTCGATGGGGCCCAGCGCTGCTTCCAGGGAGAACGTCTCATCGGGTTTGACCAGGGTATCGGTGATTTTCCGGGTTCCCACCCGCAGGTTGGTGGTACGCACCGAATCGCTGGTGAGCGGGGTGGAAATCTCCGAGACCACTTCCTTCACCCCGAGCTTTTCCGCATCCGCGGTGCTGAAAGCCGCCGGAATCGGGGCGGGGCTCAGTTCCACGAGGCGCTCGGCCGCAGCGGTGCGCAGCGCGGCCACCTGGGCGCCGGAGGCGAGGGCGGCGTCGTCAATACCCACGCCGTCCTGGGAGGGAATAATCGTGGGCGTGGTGTGGTCCACGATCTCAATGCGGGCATCCACACCCGGTTTGAGCAGGTCCGGAGCTGCGGCCCGCACCGCATCGCCCAGCACTTTACCGTCCAGCTTGAGCTGAAGCGCCGCACCTTCCGGCACGAAAGAGGCCGCCTGCGCCAAAGTTGCCGGGCTGAGGTTCACGGCCCGGTCCCCCACCTTCGCGGTGAGATCGCCGGAAACCAGCGGGCCGGCCAGCTCCGCGCGCACCTTTTCAGCAGCTTCGGTGCTAATGGCCGGCTCGGCGGGCACCGCTTCCAGTTCGATGCGTTCCTGACCGCGCAATGGTTGCTCAATCAGAGCGGCCCGGGTGGCCTCCGGGTCGACGGCGCGCCCGGCTTGCGCCGGGCTGAGCTGCGCCGTCGTACCTTCCATCACGAGGGTGGCATTACGCGCCTCCACCCCGGTGCTATTACGAACGGTATCCACCTGGGCGGATAATGCGGCGTCGTCCACGGTGACCTTCGGGGCGACCTCACCCTTGCCGGTGAGTTGGTGGAAAATCTCCACGGGGTTGAGGGTGAAACCGGTCAGGCTCTCCACCGTGGCCGCCGCGTCCACGCCCAGGGAGTAATCGCCCGGGTTCACGCTCACGCTGGTGCCCTCCACAACCACCTCGACCGGGCGGGCCACCCGCGCGGCGACCTCGCCGCTGAGGTGTTCGGTGGCGGTCGCGGTATTCATCCCGCCGATCTCAATACCAGCCACCGTGGTGCCCCGCGCCACCCGGTCGGCGCTGTACCAGGCATAACCCACGTAGGCAAGAAGCAGAATCGCGATCACCGCGGAAACAATCCAGGGCCAGCGCAGCTTGCGGGTAGCTTCCACCTGCCGGAATTCCCCGGTGTCGAAAGGCGTGTCAGAACCCGCGGGGCGCACCGCGGTATCTTCGAGACCGACACTTAGCGGCGTGTGCTCAGGTCGCATGCGTCCTCCTGTGGTTGATCCTGGTTGGCCTGCGGGTGTGGGCCCGGAGGCGTGGAATGCCGGCGGCGCACCAGAGCGCCGATCAGCGGGAATGCCCCGGCGAGCGGAGCCAGAATAAGCCAGAGATTCGCGGCCACCCCGTGGAAGGCCACGATGTCACCGTAGCCGGGGGCGGCAAATGCCCAGAAGGTGAGGGCCACTTCACCCAGCCAGAATCCAGCCCAGCACCATGATCCTAGCCAATCGCGGGCGAAAGATGCGCCACTGGCAATGAGCAGCGTGGCGAGGAGTGGACCAACCCACACAATATCGGTGGCCAGGCCGGGAATTCCCGCCAGCCCCGCGTGAGTGACCGCGGCCAGCGCCCCGGCGAAGGCCCCGAGCAGCAGGCCGGTGGCGAGCTTCGCGCACGTCCGCAGCGCGGTTCCCAACGCGTTTGGGCGCGCCGTGTGGGACGAGGCGTCCCCCGAGACGCGGGGCACGTTCGGGCGCGGGGTGCGGTTCCTCATCTCACTCCTTGTCTGGGCGGGCGCGCCGCTGGTAGGCCGGGCCGCAACCGCGGGCGGGCAAAACAGCCGCGCCGCGGGCGGGCGCTACTTCTTCGCGCGCTTCTTCCGCCCGGCGATCTTGCCGCGTTCCACCGCGCTGAGCACAACTTTGCGCACCCGCACGGATTCCGGGGTTACTTCCAGGCATTCGTCATCAGCAGCGAATTCCATAGCTTCTTCTAGGGTAAGCCGTCGCGGCGCTTGCAGGGTCTCAAACACGTCGGCGGTGGCCGAGCGCATATTTGTCATTTCCTTGGCGCGCACCACATTGACGTCCATATCCTCATCGCGCGGGTTTTCGCCCACGACCTGGCCCTCATATACTTCCTGGCCCGGGGTGACGAAGAATGTGCCGCGGTCTTCCAAGCGCTGAAGGGCATAGGCGGTGACCTGCCCGGCCCGGTCGGAGACCAGGGAGCCGGTGGCTCGCGAGGAAATCTCGCCCATCCAAGGGGCGTAGCCCTCCGAAATGGAGGCGGCAATGCCGGTGCCGCGGGTCTGAGTGAGGAACGCGGAGCGGAAACCAATCATGCCGCGGGCCGGCACCACAAATTCCATGCGCACCCAGCCGGTGCCGTGATTCGCCATCGTTTCCATGAGGCCCTTGCGGGCGGCCATAAGCTGGGTGACCGCGCCGAGGTATTCTTCCGGCACGTCAATGGTGGTGCGCTGCATCGGCTCGCATACCGTTCCGTCAATGGTGCGAGTGACGACCTGGGGTTTGCCCACCGTCAGCTCGAAACCTTCGCGGCGCATCTGCTCCACCAGAATCGCCAGAGCCAGTTCCCCGCGATCTTGCACTTCCCAAGCGTCAGGGCGGCCGGTGGGGAGGACCCGGATGGACACATTACCCACGAGTTCCTGATCGAGGCGGTCCTTGACCTGCCGCGCGGTGAGCTTATGGCCCTTGCCTTCGGTGCCGGCCAGCGGCGAGGTATTAATACCGATGGTCATAGAAATAGCCGGGTCATCCACGTGGATGGGCGGCAGCGGGCGCGGATCCTCCGGATCCACCAGGGAGTCACCAATCGTAATATCCGGAATACCCGCGATCGCCACAATATCGCCGGCCCGGGCAGAGGTGGCCGGCTTACGTTCCAGACCTTCGGTGAGGAGCAGTTCCGAGATATGGGCCGACGACGTCGTACCATCAGCGCGTACCCACGCAACTGTCGCACCCTTCTTAATGGTGCCCGAATAAATACGCAGCAGCGCGATACGGCCGAGGAAAGGCGAAGCATCCAGATTGGTGACCTGGGCGGCCAGCGGGGCGTCCGCCTCGAAATGCGGGGCGGGAATGTAGTTGACAATCGCCTCGAACAGCGGCTCCAGATCGGTGCTTTCGGGCAGCTGGCCGTCCGCCGGGCGGGTCAGGCTCGCGCGCCCGGCCTTCGCGGAAGCGTAAATCACCGGGGTTTCCAGGAGGGAATCGAGCATATCCGGATCGGGATGATCCAGGTCGGAGGCGAGGGAGAGAAGGAGATCCTGGGTTTCGGATTCCACCTCGGCGATGCGCGCGTCCGGGCGATCCACCTTATTAATAACAATAATGACGGGCAGCGAGGCTTCCAGGGCCTTGCGCAGCACGAAACGAGTTTGCGGAAGCGGGCCCTCGGAGGCATCCACGAGCAGAATAACGCCGTCCACCATGGACAGGCCGCGTTCGACTTCCCCGCCGAAATCGGCGTGGCCAGGAGTATCGATCACGTTAATGGTGATGCCCTCAGGTGCGCCGGCTGCGGCCGCGGCCGGCCCGCGGTAATGGATCGCGGTGTTCTTCGCGAGGATGGTGATACCTTTTTCGCGTTCCAGTTCTCCGGAATCCATGACGCGCTCCCCGGTTTTCTCCACGGTGGCGCGCTCTCCGAAAGCCCCAGCCTGCCACATGAGCGCGTCCACGAGAGTGGTTTTCCCGTGATCAACGTGCGCCACAATGGCAACGTTGCGAAGATCGTTGCGACTATCCATAACCTACTTCCCTGCCGACCCGCGCCGGCGTTGTGACATACGGGCTGCGCGAGCGCAAACCCCTGGCAATGTTACTCGCCTGGCCCCCGCCGTATACGCCACCATGTCAAGAATCACCACCACCGGCTGCGGCGGGCGGTGATTGTGGCACGGCCTGCGGTGATTGTGGCACGGCCTGCGGTGATTGTGGCACGGCCTGCGGTGATTGCGGCACGGCCTGCGGTGATTGCGGCACGGCCTGCGGTGATTGCGGCACGGCCTGCGGTGATTGTGGCACGGCCTGCGGTGATTGCGGCACGACGAGCTGTGATCGGGCCGCAGTTTTCGGCAATCGGGGCGCGAACGTGGGAAAATATGCCTATGTCTGCACGTTATCGTCTTCGCGGCGCCTCGGCCGCCCCCGCCGCCGGGCTGTGCGGCGCCATCGGAATCATCGCCCTAGTCATGCAGGTGTGGCAGGGCGGGTGGGGTTATTTGCCGCCCGCGGCTGTGTTCGCCGCCGGCATGTGCCTCGCCGGGTACGCGCTCTTCTATTTGCCCAGCGTGGACGTGGACGGTTCCGGAGTGACGATACGCAATACCTTCCGCGACCTGCGGGTTCCGTTCCCTCGTTTACGTGCGGTCGAATCCGGGTACGGTCTTGTTATAACGACGACGGACGGAGCGGCCATCCACGCCCGCGCCTTCGGCTCCGTCGGGCGCCCCACCCCGGATACCCGCCGCGCCGTCCCGGTCCACGATTCCGGGGATCATACGGTCACCACGGCAACACTTCCGGTACGGAAGTTCATTGAGTCGGTGGCCTCCCGTTATGTTCCCGCGGGTGCCCCGAGCGAGCATCCGCGAGTGGAGCGGCACTGGGCCTGGGATCGCCTCGCTTTCGCGGTGGCCGGGGTGCTCGGGGTGCTCGGTGGTATTGCCTGGTCGGTGGCGCTGTGAGTGCGGAAGGTACGCACGCGGGCGAGGACCACCGCGGAAACGAAACGGCCGGGCATGGGAGCGAAACGGCCGGGCACGGCGGAGCGAGGCGTCAAGCCGGCGAGGTGACCCTGCGTTCGCGCGGCCAGATCGTTAAAGGCGGCCTCCTCAGTGGCCTTGGCTTCGCGCCCCTCATTCTTATCGCGGCCGGGGTTCCTATGCCGCTCTCCGCTCTTGCCGCGGCTTTCCTAGGGGCCGGGGTGGCCGGCGCCGCCTATTCTTTTTTCTTCCTGCCCGGGCTGCGCTATAACGCCACGGGCCTGACCATTATTAACCCGCTGCGTACCATCTACCTGCCCTGGGGCGCGGTAGCGCGCTTCACGACCCGTTTCTATCTCACCACCCACGCCCGGGGCGGACAGCATTGGGACGCGGCGGCGTTCCCGGCCGGCGGTGCCCTGGCGGCCGGGCGCCGGCTTCTTCCCGCCCGGCATCCGGCGGCCGCTCGCCACACTGATCTTCCCGCGCTGCCCGGGCGCGGCGCAGCTGCCCGCACCCGCTGGGTGACGCTCGCTCGGGCCGCGGAGCAGCTGCGCTCCACCCACTCACGTGCCCTTGATGCTGCGGGCCACCCGGATAACACAAACCGCCCGGTGCGATCCGTGGATCGTAACCGAGCGGTTCTGTGTGTGGCGTGGGTGGCTTGTCTAGCCGCGGCCAGCGGCCTGGCATTCACCTGAGCGCCGGACTAGCTCTCGCCTAGTTGGCGGCGTCGTCGTTCTCATTCAAACGCAAACGCGAGACTTCACGGCCCTGCTTGCGCAGCAGCGCGCGGCGTTCTTCGCGGCGGCGGCGCTGCTCAATCGGTTCGGGAACCGGAGCGGCGGCCAGGAGGCGCTGAGTGTAGGCTTCCTGCGGGTTGTGGAGAACATCCTCGCGCTGGCCCGCTTCCACGACCTTGCCGTTTTGCAGCACCACCACGCGGTGCGACAGCATATCGACCACCGCGAGATCGTGCGAAATGAAGAGGCAGGCGAAGCCCATGTCATCCTGGAGTTCGGAGAGCATGGTGAGAACCTGGGCCTGGACGGACACATCCAGCGCGGAGGTCGGTTCGTCCGCGATGAGGAGCTTGGGGCGCAGGGCCAGGGCGCGGGCGATGCACACGCGCTGGCGCTGCCCGCCGGACAGCTCATGCGGGTAGCGGTTGAAGGAGGAACGCGGCAGGCGCACCGCATCGAGCAGGTCGTACACGCGCTGGCGGCGTTCCGCCTTCGTGCCGACCTTATGAACATCGAGCGGTTCCATAATGCAATCGCCCACCGGGAAACGCGGGTCGAGGGACGCGGCCGGATCCTGGAAGACCACACCCACGTGCTGGCGCAGTTCCTGGGCGTGCTTACGCGAAGCGCCCACGAGATCCTCACCGAAGATCTTCACCTCACCGGAAGCTGCCGGGATGAGCCCGAGCACGCATTTGCCGATGGTGGATTTACCGGAACCGGATTCACCCACGAGGCCCACGATTTCACGCTCGGCAACATCCAAGGACACGTGATCAACCGCGCGGAAGGGCTGCTTGCCGGGAATCTCGTATTCGATAACGAGGTCCTTAGCTTCCAGCACCTTCTTATTGAGGTCGATAGAAGCTTCCTTTTCCAGGGAGAAACCGAATTGCTCGCGGCCCTGGCCCAGATGCGGCACGGCTTCCAGCAGCCGGCGCGTATACGGGTGCTTGGGGTGGTTAAGAACCTGAACGACGTCGCCCGATTCCACAATCTCACCCTTGAACATCACATGGACCCGGTCGGCCATATCCGCGATAACACCCATGGAGTGGGTGATAAGCAGAATGCCGGTATTCAGCTGGTCCTTGAGGGAGCGCAGCAGGTCGAGGATATCGGCCTGGACGGTCACGTCCAGGGCGGTGGTCGGTTCGTCCGCAATAATGACGGAGGGGTTGGCGATGAGCGCGATCGCGATAACCACGCGCTGGCGCTGCCCGCCGGAAAGCTGGTGCGGGTACTGGTTCATGCGCTCTTCGGCATCGGGAAGCCCGACGGCCTTGAGCATGGCAACCGCGCGATTGCGGGCATCTTCCCCGAAGGCGAGCCCGTGGGTTTCCAGGCCTTCCGTCATCTGGCGGCCAATGGTAAGCACCGGGTTGAGGGCGGTCATGGGTTCCTGGAACACCATGCCCACTTCGGCGCCGCGCAGCGCGCGCATGCCCCGCGAGGTCATCCCGCGTACTTCACGCCCGGCCACCTGCACGCTTCCGCTAATAACAGCATTGGAAGGGAGCAGGCCGAGGGCCGTGGTAGAAGTAACGGACTTGCCGGAACCGGATTCGCCCACCAGGCCCACCACTTCGCCCGGGCGCACATCAATACTCACACCACGCACGGCGTGAACCGCACCGAATTCGGTGGCGAATTTGACGTCCAGTTCGCCGAAGCCGAGTACCGGCTTATCGGTTTTCGGGTGCGGGGTGACGACGGGCTGGTCGGCCTTCAACGTGGCCGTGGCCGCGGAGGCAGCTTTATCGTGCGTTGTTGCAGCGCGTTTTCCGAGACGCATTTATTCGCCCTTCCTTTCGGTGGCGTCGGATGCGGGAGCGGCGTGCTCGCCACCCGTCGCGGTGGTGGCCGCGGTGGTCACCGGCATGAGATCAGCTTCGACGTCGTTCTCAATATGTCCTTCGGCAAGGGCCTTCATCTTGCGGCGTGAGACCGCAGAACGCTGGCGCGGATCGAAGGCATCACGCAGGCCGTCACCGATGAAGTTAATGGACAGCGCGATGATGAGGATCAGACCGGCCGGGGCGAAGAAGAGCCAGGGGCGGGTCGAGAACGTGGTCTGGTAGGTAGAAATAAGCAGGCCGAGCGAAGTTGCCGGCGGGCGCACCCCGAACCCGAGGAAGGACAGCGACGTTTCCAGCAGAATGGCCGAAGAAATCGACAGGGTTGCCGAAACAATGATCGTGCCCAGGCAGTTCGGGAGGATGTGGCGGAAAATAATACGCCACGGGGAGGCTCCCAGCGCGCGGGCCGAGGCCACGAATTCGCGTTCGCGCAAGGAGAGCACTTCGCCGCGCACCAGGCGCGCCAGGCCCGTCCAGGAAAGCACACCCAGCATAACCGCGAGGAACAAAATGCCCTGGCTTCCCACCATCTTGCCGATAACCGCGGCGAGGATGAGCAGCGGGATCACGATGAAGAGGTCGGTGATGCGCATGAGGATCGCTTCGGTCCAGCCGCGGAAGTACCCGGCGGCCGCGCCGATAACCGTTCCAATAATCGTGGAAACCAGCCCGACGACGAATGCGATAATAATAGAAATCTGGGTGCCCTTCATGGTGAGGGCGAAGTAGTCCTTACCGATATTGTCCTGCCCGAAGGGGTGTTCGCCCAGCGAGGTCCAGGTCAGAGTCGGTTTGCCGTTATTGACGACTTCCAGGACATCCGTGTAATTGTGGCGCCACAAACCGGAGAAATGCCAGTGCAGCCCGAAGAAGCTCATATTCCAGCCAATGGACAGGAAGGCCACCAGCGTCACAAGAATAAGAACGACGGCGGATACCATCGCGGGCTTATGCCGCAGGAAGCGGCGCAGCACCAGGCGCCCCTGGGAATAGGAAGGGCTGGAGGAAGCGAGCTGAGCGTCGTCGACCTCAACAACGTGTTCCGGGTCGAGCGACGCGACGGTTGTTTTCGAGCGATTCTCACTCATCGGATTCTCCTCGGGCTTGGTGACGATTCATGGGGGTAGTCAGGCTCATGCTTACCGCCTAATCCGAGGATCGACGTAGGCGTACATGATGTCCGCAACCATATTCATGAGCACCGCGGCTCCGCCGGTGACCAGGAAGAAGGCCATGACCGGGGCCGGGTCTACCTGGGCCAGGCCGGTTCGGAAGAGTTCACCCATGCCCTTCCAGCCGAAGACCGTTTCGGTAATAACCGCGCCGCCGATGAGACCCGCGAAATCGAAAGCGATAATGGTGAGCAGCGGCAGCATGGCGTTACGGAACGCGTGCCGGGTGATAACCGTATGTTCGGGCAGGCCCTTAGCCCGCGCGGTACGGATGTAATCCTGACCGAGCACTTCCAGCATGGACGAGCGCGTATAGCGCGTATAGGACGCGATGGACATGAGCGTCAGCGAGATCGTCGGCAGCAGGAGGTGGGTGAAGGAATCCAGGAAGCTGAGCCAGAAGACGTGGCTGCCCTGGAAATTCGGGGTCATCGAACCGATGGTGGAAATCGGGCGGTTCTGGGTGAGCGGCAGGTAGGTGGACCAGTACCGGGCGGCGAAATCGAAGATAATCGCGATCCACACCGAGAACACGGCCCAGATCGAGGCCCAGGTGACCGAACGGCGGGCGTAGCCACCGAAGAAGTAGGACACGCCCACGGAGGCAGCAATCCCAAGAGCCAGGATGAGGAAGAGGAAGCCCCACGTGGGCTCCCAGAGCATATTCGAGCAGGCCGCCACGATGACGAACATAATTGCGGCATTGGCACCCACCACGGCGAAGCCGCGCTTATTGGAGAAGCCAAGGAATAGCCCGGTGAAGAGCACCGTGCCGGCCAGGCCCATGAGGGCTTCGATCCACAGCCCGCCGGTGGGTTCCGGGAAGGCGCGAGTTACGGAAATGTATTCCATAACGCCGAAGGCGATAGCGAAGCTGATACCCGCGGCCATGGCGCGCCGCTTCGGGCCGCCGGCCACGAGGGCCTGCACGAAGAGTGCGAAAATGCCGGCAAATATGACGATCGTAACCAGTGAGATTGTTGGATCTGCCAGCCAGTCATTAAAGCGAATAGCGCCGTATTCCTTCAGGAGCACCGCGAAGACGAAAGCGGGCAGCGAGTAGAAGGTGAAGGCGAGGAAGGTCACGACGTAATCGAAACCGGTGTAGCGGCGAATAGCGCTCATAACACCGAAGAAGATTCCGAAGAAGATCGCGAGGAAGGTGGCCGCCAGCACGAGGCGCAAGGTGGCGGAAGCGGCCTGACCGAGCATGTCATTAACAGACTGTCCGGAACGATTGACGCCCAGGTCGCACTGGCCGATGAAGCATTTCGCTGCTCCGGTCAGCCAAGTCCAATAGCGCTCGTACCAGGGCAGGTCGAGGCCCATGAAGGAGGAGCGCTGCTGCATGAGGTTTTCGCGATTCGGGTTATTGGATTCGCGAAGGTCCTCGAGGGGGTCGCCCGAATTAATCGTAAGAACGAAGATAAGGAGCGACGCGGCCCAGAGGATAAGTACTGAGATGCCAATTCGTTTGGCGATGAATTTATACACCGCGAGACTTCTTTCCGTTCTGTGTGCCGATGGGCGCCGGTTCGGACAATTTTACTCGGTGACTATAGTACATAAGCATTTCCAGACGAAATGGGACGTGGGATGTGACACAGGAAGGTGATAAAACTGCACGCCCGGGGGGGCCGCAAGCGCGGCCCCTCCGGTGCAGCTAGAAAATAACTATTACTTCCTATGCATAAGGCTAATTACTCAGCCTTGGCGGGTGCGGAGCCCCAGCTCCACTTTTCGGCATTCCAGGCGATACCGGACTGGGTGACGTTGCGCTCAACGTTCTCCATACCGGTGGTGTACGCCGCGATGCCCGGGTGGGTGAAGAGCGGGATACCGAAGAGGTCATTCCACAGTTCCTTCTCAATCACCTTCTTGGCTTCCTTCTGGACCTTCGGATCGAGGCTGGAGGAAACCTTGTCCCATTCGGTGTCAACAGTGGCGTTGTTGTAACCGGTCTGGTTCTGGCCACCGTTGGACTTGTAGATATTCGCGCCGGAAACGATCTGGCCGGAGCCGGACCAGGCGAAGAGCACCATATCGAAGTCGCCGCTCTCATAGCCGCCACCCGGGGCCATGAAGCCCTGGGCCCCGACGTCCTGGACGGTGATGCCGGCCTGGGCGCAGGAGGAGGTCACGAGGGCAACCTCATCGGAACGGCGCTGGTTGGGCTGGTTGTAACCAATGCGGACCACCGGGTTGGCGATACCGGATTCAGCAACCTTGGCCTTGGCCTTTTCGATGTCGACCTTGTCGTATTCGCCGTTGTAGGAGGCGGCCACAACTTCCTTGTACTCGGGGTTATCCGGGAAGTATTCGCGGGAGTTGAGGACTTCAGCGTTAGCGTTGAGCGGCTTGATGAGCGAGTCAACGATCTGCTGGCGCGGGATGCAGTAGGCCATGGCCTGGCGCAGCGCGAGGCCGCCCTTGTCATTGGCGAAGATGGAGCCCGGCTTGAAGTTGAAGTCGAAGTGCTCCCAAATCATGGTGTTACCTTCGAGGACGGTCACGCCCTGGGTGCCGTTGAGGGCATCAAGGGTGTCCTTGGTGGCCTGCGGCTCAATGACGTTCACGTTCTGGTTAGCGAGGGCCTGAACCTGGCCTTCCGGCGGGATGAAGCGGATCACGAGCTCATCGAGGCCGGGCTTCTCACCCCACCAATCCGGGTTGGGAACCATGGTGATGTACTGACCGGCTTCCCAGCCACCTTCCTTGAGGGTGTAGGGACCGAAGGACGGGGCATCTTCCGCGGAGGGCAGCTGGCCCGGGGTGGGCGAATTCCAGTTGTTCCAGAATTCAGCGGCCTTCTTAGCGGTCTCGAAGTCCTTGTTCTTCAGAGCTTCGAAAAGCTCCTTCTTGGACATGCCGATCTTCTTGGCTACCACGTGCGAGGGAAGCTGACCGGAAACAACGAGCTGCCAATCCGGGTTCGGTTCGGCGTAGGTGATGGTGAAGGAACGGTCGCCAGCATTGCACTGGGGGCCTTCCGGAACGCCGTCCGCGTAGGTATCCGGGCTGGACACGTGGTTGAACAGCGGCTCATCGGAGCCGGCCGCAGCCTGGCCATCCATGATCCACTTCGGGTTCTGGGAAACCCAGTCCAGGTAGGCATCTTCACAGGTAATGAGTTCGCCACCCTGGTACTTGGCCTCATCGTTGTAGGTGTACTTCACGGTGAGGGGATTCTCGGAAACCAGTTCGTAGTCACCGAGATCAGTGCCGTGCTTCCACTCGCCATTGGCGGAGTAGTAGCCGAAGCCGGGCATCATGCGGTCAACAACAAGGGAGTTGGCCGAGCTGTAAGTAGTGGGCGTCAAGCCGTTGTAGCCCAGGAATTCATCGGCACCGACGGTGACCGAAGCGGTCCGGTTGACATTTCCTTCGACCTGGGTGGGGCCACCCTTGCCGTTGGAGGAACAACCAGTCATGACCAGAGCAAGCGCGGCTGCTCCGGCCACCAAGGGATAAGCGGTCTTCTTCACGAAGGAACCTCCTCATTGACTGTTTCCGTACCGCGGGGGCAGTCCCCCGGTACGGAGTGATCATGTTCGCGCTGTGGGCGCGTGGAATATGCAAAAGCGGTGCCGGATTCTCAAGAATCCGGTGCGTTGACGATCTCCACAGGATGGAACACGCATTGACATCCTGTGCGGATAGCCAGCGCCACCGCTCTAACCATGGAAAAAGCCTACACGAGTCTTGACGATTTCTTTACGTTTAGGCTCAGGCTTTTTTCATGTGCGAATGTTCACGCCCGCAAAAATTGGAGAAATCCGCAGCGTAGAGCCGTTTTTCTAAGTTGCGAGAGTCTGGACACTTTCAGGAAGGAGTCACGTCTCACGCCGCGCACATCTCATATGCTGAGATAGTTTTTCTCAAAATCATTCCAGAAACGAGATGCGGGGCTGTTGTAGGGCGCTGCCGAAGCGTCCACGGGCACGGCGGCCGCAGCTGAAGATGTGCGGAGCCGTTTTAGAGGACTGCCGGCGCCGCGGGAGCTGGCGCTGCGGTACCGTGCCCGAAGAGGTCGCGCAGCCGCGCCCGAGATACTTTCCCGTCATCATCCACCGGAAGCTCATCGAGAACCACGAGCAGGCGCGGAAGCTTGAAGGAAGCGAGCGCCTGGGCGGCAAAAGCCCTCAGCTGATCGAGGCTGGGCACCGGCAGGCTTTGGGGCACCACCGCGAAACCGCCGGTGGCCGGATCCGGGGTGGCGAAATTTTCAGGGCTGGCCTCATGGGAATCCATGACGATGGCGGCACCCACCACCTGGCCCCACACCGGATCGGGCACGCCCGTCACAAGGGCGGCTCGCACCCCCGGGTACTGGTGGAGCACCCGCTCAATTTCTTCGGGGTGAACGGTATCTCCCCCGGTTTTGATGGTATCGGTAACCCGGGCAACCAGGCTGATATACCCGTCCGCATCCACCCGCGCGTGATCCTGGGAGCAGAACCACTCCCCCGCGAAGGAGGAACGCTGGTAATTATCCCCGTGCCAGTACCCTGCCGAAATGCTCGGCCCGCGCAACTGCATTTCTCCGATCTCCCCGGGCGCCACCGGGGTATCGGTACCTGGCTCTACCAGGCGAATCTCCACGTGGGGCATAGCGCGCCCCACCGTTTCAGCTTTGTGCGCCACCCGCGCGGTAGGAAGATAGGGGCCGACGCCGCCCGTTTCCACAGACCCCCACATATTAAGAGGATGGAGACCCGCCGCATCCAGGCGCCCCATGAGAGCCGGCGGAACCGCCGCCCCGCCCACGAAGGCGTACCGGAGACTGGAAAGGTCCCGGGTGAGGAAGGTGTCGTCGTCGAGCATAAAAGAATAGGTGGTGGGGGTGCCGAACATGGTGGTGACCCGGTGTTCTTCAATGAGGTGCAGCAGCCCGGCCGGGGAGGGAGTCCGCGCAATAACAATGCGGCCCCCGCGCGCGAAGTGGAAGAGCGTGCCGCCGTTGAAGCCAGCGATCGAGGAACATCGCGCGCTGTGTAAGAAAATGTCATCACGCCCGTAGCCCAACGCATCGTGGAAAATACGATCCGCCCACCACAAATTATCGTGGGTGAGTTCGAGGGCTCGGGGTGCTTCCGGGGGCGCGGGCCGGAACATCATGACGGCCACTCCGCTCGGGTAGCCCTCGGTATTAAAAGCGGGATTCCCGGCGGTGCCATCGGCTACGAAATCAGCGGTGAAACTCCCGGTTGCCGCACTCAGAGCAATATAGCCGTTGGTGAGGGCGGGAGTGAAGGGTGGCGCGAGGACGTCGTCGTCGATAACAAAATGAATGAGGGTGCCGGTGGAGGTGAAGGCGCCGGCGGTGCCTATTTCCGCGCACGCGATGAGGACGCGCGGTGCCGCAAAATCGACGAGGCGTTGTATTTCTACCGGGTGGAGGCGGGCGTCCACCGGAACGAAAACCGCACCGATGCGGGCGCAGGCCACCGCAACCAGATAGTGGTAGGGAGAATTATGGGCCACAATCATGACGCGGTCCCCGTGGGAGACGCCGGCCTGGACGAACAGCTGGGCGAGGCGGGAGGTGGTATCGCGCGCTTCGCCGACCGTCAGGGTGGTGGCATCGTAGTAGAGGCAGGTGCGATCCGGGTTGGCGAAAGCGGTGCGATCAAGCAGATAGGCAACGTTCGTGACGGGGACGCTACTCATTACGCTCACTTTCTGCGCTCGGGCCCGCTCCCCCACCGGTATCCGTGAGATCGGCGGGATCCGCGATGTCCACGAGATCCGCGTCTGGAAGGGTGGCCGCGCCCTCACCGAAAAGGAAACCGCGGATGAGGCGGCGCAGCTGGTAGAGGTCTTCCACGTGGGAGAGTTCGCGCGCGGAGTGCATGGACAGGAGGGGCACGCCCACATCCACCGTGGTGATACCCAGGCGGGTGGCGGTGAGCGGGCCGATGGTGGTTCCGCAGGGGATGGAGTTGCGGGAGATGAAGAATTGGTAGGCGGCGCCGGCATCGCTGGCCGCGCGCAGGGCGAGGGTCACCGATTCCGCGTCGGAGGCGTAGCGCTGCTGGGCGTTCATTTTGATGAGCGGGCCGGCACCGGCGCGCGGGGCGGAATCCGGGTCGTAAAATTCGGCGTAATTAGGGTTGAGAGCGTGGCCAGCATCGGCGGACATACAGGCCGAGCGGGCCAGTAGCCGATACCAGCTGTCCCCGCGCACCCCGAAGCTTTCCGCGATGCGGGCTAGCACGGTTTCCAGGAAGGGCCCGCTGGCTCCGCTGGTGGTTCCCGAGCCGACTTCTTCATGATCGAAGGCGGCGAAAACCGGGAAGTACGGGAGTTCGGCGCCGTTTTCTGCCGTCTGCCGCGCATCGTCTGCGGCGTGCCCCGCGGCAGCCACTCCGTCGAGGAGTGCCCGTAGCCCGGCATATACGGAGGACAAATTATCCTGGCGCCCGGCCGATAGGTACATCCCATTGCGCCGCGGCGGCTCAACATCATACGCGTAAATATCGTGCCAGCCGATCCATTCAGCGCCGGGCGCATCCCAGCCCTCGGGCCCCGGCTTCGCGTAGCGCGCCAGGGTTTCAAAAAGATCGCTATCGGTGCCGAGGCTGGAGTCCGCCTCGGTATCCGCGCGCGCCCCGGTGAATATCGGGTGGAGATGCTGCTGGCGATCCAAGCTCAGGGTATCCCGGTTGCCGGAAATGAGATGCGGGGCGAGCTGCGGAATCACCATGCAGGCCGGGGTGCGCACCAGGTATTCCCGGCCGTCCATATCCGTAATGCGCCCGGCCAGGCCGAGGTCACGGTTAAGCCACGAATTGAGTAGCGGCCCGCCGTACACCTCCATATCCACCTGGGTGTAGCCCCCGTGGCGGGAAGTTCCGGCCGGCTTGAGTTTGAGAGTAGGCGAATCCGTATGCGCGCCGAGGATGCGGAACGGCGCCATTTCACCGCTCCCCACGCCCCGCGGGCTCACCCAGGCGATGAGCGCCCCGCCGCGCCGCACATAGCGCGCTCCGCGCGCCTCCCAGGCTTCCGTTTCCCGCTGCTCGGTGAAACCGTGGGCTTCCAGAATCTGAGCTAGCTGCGCCGCCGCGTGGTAGGAGGACGGGGACGCCGCGATGAATTGCGCGTATCCGCGGGCGTGGCGATCAGCAGCGGTACTCCCCTGTGCCTGCGCCGGATCCGCTGGCGCGGTACCCACCAGCGCGGTATCCGCCTGCGTGGCATCGGGCGTGGACTCAGCAAACTCAGACATGCTCATGGCCTCCCAGTCTAGTGATTGCCAGGTTCGCCGGCGGCCTCAGCTGCGCCGTCGTTCCCCATCCCATCATTTTCCGAAACGGCACCGGCCGCGACTTCCGCGGGCGTGACCTCCATGGTGCCGCGCGCGGCGTGGCGACGCGCCAGGAACAGCAGCAGAATCCCGAGGGCCAGCACCAAAACACTAATAACCACCCAGGCGAGGACCTGCGCCCCGCTATTGGCGAGCTGGGCACCACCGTGCATTGCCATCATTGTTATTGAACTCCTCACCGCAACGATTAGCTTCCTGGGACGATGGTACACCGGGTGACTAGAACATCACACCGGACCTTTTCCATGCTCTTTCGTCAGCGAGGGTGGCTAGGATTCCCGCTCATGACAAAAATTTTTCGCGCTGCGTCGCTGCGGCGTGACGGTGGGGAACACAGTGCCCACCGTGGCGGGGCCCTGGCCCGCGCCGGTCTTGGTTTGGCCGCTCTCGGGGTGGTTTTCGGCGATATCGGGACCAGTCCGCTCTATGTTGTGCGCGCGGTTTTCACCGTGCACGGCGGGGCCGTTCCGCTCACGGACGCCTCGATTTACGGAGTGATTTCCCTGGTGGTGTGGATGCTCCTTCTTATCGTGTCCTTCAAATACGTGATCCTTGTGTTGCGCGCGGATAACGACGGCGAAGGCGGCATCATTGCCCTCGCCACCCTGCTGCGCACCCTCAGCGGTGGGCGGCCGCGCGCCGCGGCGCTTTTCACGGTGGCGGGCATGCTCGGGGCGGCGCTCTTTTTCGGCGACGCCGTCATCACCCCGGCCATTTCAGTGCTCTCCGCTATCGAAGGTATCCGGGTGGCGCTGCCAAGTTTCCCCTCCACCCTCATCGTGCCCATCGCGCTGGTGATTCTTCTCACCCTGGGCTGGATGCAACGCTACGGCACCGGGCGAGTAGGCAAGATTTTCGGCCCCTTCATGCTGCTGTGGTTCACGGGGCTGGTGCTGATCGCACTTCCGCATATTGCCGCGCATCCGGAAATTATCGCGGCACTTTCCCCGCATCAGGCGCTGATGTTCGTGGGCGGGCACCCGGATATCGGTTTCCTCGCTATGGGCGCGGTGGTGCTCGCGGTGACCGGCGCCGAGGCGCTCTACGCCGATATCGCCCATTTCGGGCGGCGCCCCATTTCCGCGGTGTGGTTCGCGGTGGTGCTGCCCGCGCTGGTATGTAACTACCTGGGGCAGGGCGCGCTGCTGCTCGAGCACCCTGAGGCTATTGCCGATCCGTTCTTCCACCTGGTTTCTTCCCAGTGGGCCCTGGTGCTCATGCTGCTGGCGACCGGCGCCACGGTCATCGCCTCGCAATCGGTGATCGCGGGGACCTATTCCATCGCCCGCCAGGCTTCCCGGCTCGGCTACCTCCCTCACCTGCGGATTCGCTATACCTCCGCGAGCGGTGCGGGGCAGATTTACCTGCCGGATATTACCGGGCTGCTGGTGGCGGCGGTGGCGGCCGTGGTGGTGATTTTCCGTGATTCGGCGCGGCTGTCCTCCGCCTACGGGCTGGCGGTCTCCACCGATTTTCTTCTGACGACCGCGATGCTGCTGGCTCTCACGGTGATCGGTTGGCACTGGCACTGGTGGCAGAGCGCCGCGCTGGCGGTGGTGCTGGGCGTGGTGGAAGTACCGCTTTTCGCCGCGAATGCCGCGAAATTGGTGACGGGTGGCTGGTTGCCCCTGCTCATCGCCCTCATTCTTATGGTGGTGATGCTCACGTGGCGGCGCGGGGAGGCGGTGGTGGCGGCCAGCCGGGCCTGCACCGAAGGCACCCTCGCGGAGTTCGCGGCGCACTTGCAGAAAAATCCGCTGCGGCGAGTTCCGGGCACGGTTATTTATCCGCATTCCCTGGCCACCACGGTTCCGGCGGCGTTGCGGGCCACCACCGAGCTGCATCGCAGTATGCGCGACCACGTTATTATTCTCTCCATCAAAACGGCCCCGCAGGCCCATATTGAGCGCGCCGAGCGCATTACCCGCACGCAGGTGAACCCGCGCGTGGAGGGCGTCGTTCACCTCACGATGCGCTACGGCTTCATGGATATCCGCAATATTCCGGCCGACCTGGAATGGGCGCAGCGCGAATACGGGTGGGGTTCCTGGAAGTTGAGCGAGGCCCAGTGGGTGCTCAGTCACCTGGGGGTCCGCTCGCGCGGGAAGAACGACGACGCAGCTAGCGGCGGTGGGGACTCGGGCAAGGGTGCGGACTTCGGCAGTGCGGGCTCTGGCAGCGCGAACTCTGGTAGCGCCGGTGATATTCCGCAGCTGCCCCGCTGGCAAGCCTGGCTTTTCGCGCACATCGCACGGCATTCCGCTTCGCCGGCCTGGGTGAAGAGCCTCCCGGCAGATCGCACTGTAGAGATTTCCCGCGAGGTCATTGTGTAGATGACGGCCCGGGCGGGAAGGTCACGGGTCCGGTGGGGGCTCACGGCGCGAAGCGACGCTCGTGGGCCTCCCGCCCGCTGAGAATGTCGAAGCGCCTGGTAGCGTTCCTAGTATGACGACAACAACGCACTACCTCGAGCAGCTTCGCCTCGATGAACTTACCCTCACCGTCCCGCTCACCGCGGATCGGGAAGATACCCGCACCATTGAGGTGTTCGCCCGTATCGCCACCCGCCCGGGCGGGGAATCCCTCCCCTATCTTTTCTATCTGCAGGGCGGGCCGGGTTATGAAGCCTGGCGGCCCAGCCTCTCCCCGCTAGAGCCTTCCTGGCTGAACGTGGCGCTGGAACGCTACCGGGTTGTGTTCGTCGATGAACGCGGCACCGGGCGTTCCACGCCCGTCGGGGAGGATATCCTCAGCACCGGAAGCACCGCTGAGGTGGCCGAATATCTCAGCCATATGCGTGCCGATGGCATCGTGCGCGATTGCGAGGCGCTGCGCCAAGAACTCGGGGTGGAGAAAATCAACCTCCTCGGGCAGTCCTTCGGTGGTTTCACCACCGTGCATTACCTTTCGGTAGCGCCCGAACATATCGACCAAGCCTTCCTCACCGGCGGGCTTACCGCGGTGCGCCACAGCGCTGATGATGTCTATTCCCTCACGTGGGAAAAGATGCGTGAGCACAGTGAAGAGTACTACCGGCGTTTCCCCGCGCACCGCGACCGGGTGCGGGAGCTGGTGGAGCTGGCGGGTAGCGGTTCCATCGAATTACCCACCGGAGAAATCGTTTCGCCCTCGCGGCTACGTTCCCTCGGGCACCTCCTCGGTTCGGATAACGGGTGGCGGGAACTGTACTACCTGCTGGAAAAGGATCCGGCATCCACAGCTTTCCGTTATGACCTGGCCGCGGCCATGCCTTTTGATGGGCGTAACCCGCTCTACTACGTGCTGCACGAATCTTCCTACGCGGATGGTGTGGTCACCAACTGGAGTGCGGAGCGCACCCAACCGGAAGATTTCCGCACCGATACCTCGCTCCTCTACGGCGAGCACGTATGGGCGGAATGGGCGGATACCGTCCCGGCTTTCCAACCGTGGAAAGATGTAGTTGAAAAACTGGCCACCTGGGAGTGGCCCCAGCTCTACTTCCCGGAAGCTCTGCGGGAATCGGAGGCGCGCGGTGCGGCCGCGGTTTACGTGAATGATGCCTATGTGCCGCTGGAGTTCTCCCTTGAAACGGGGGCGTTGCTTCCTGGGATTCACCGGTACGTGACCTCCACCCACGAGCACAGCGGTTTGCGTTCCAGTAACGGGGCGGTGCTGCGCACGCTCTTCGAATTGGCGGATGGCACGCGGCTGCGCTAATCATGCGTGGCGGGCGCGCCACAGCTGGGTTAGCCGGCGCGCTGTGCTGCACTAGGCGGATGCGTTGGGCTGCGTTAGTCGGGTGCACCGGCCTCTGCTAGACGGGTGCCCGGCGCGGCTCCCCCAGTTGTTCGGAATTTCCGGACAACTGGGTACGGGGCGTGCACTCCAGGAATAGTGGCCGACCCGCGCGCGGGAGGGCCGGCGGTACGAAAGTGAGGATATATATGTGGAATGATGCGGGTGCGGACGCTGTGGTGTTCGGGGATAACCTACCGGTACTCCGGGCCCTGCCGGCCGAATCATTCCAGCTTATTTACCTCGATCCTCCTTTTAATACCGGCCGGCCCCAGCGCCGCTCCACGGTGGTCACCCGGCGTTCCACCACCGGGGATCGTATTGGTTTCAAAGGCCAACGCTACGAAACTATCGTGGAGCGGGTGCTCGGCTACGACGATAGCTTCGCCGAATATTGGGGTTTCCTGGAGCCGCGCCTGGAAGAAGCCTGGCGGCTCCTCACCGATTCCGGAACCCTCTACCTGCATCTCGACTACCGGGAAGCGCATTACGCGAAGGTGCTCCTCGATGCGCTTTTCGGGCGGGAATGTTTCCTCAACGAAATTATTTGGGCCTACGATTACGGCGCCCGCACGAAGAAACGCTGGCCCGCCAAACATGACACCATTTTGGTGTACGTGAAGAACCCGGCCAGCTACTACTTCAATTCGGAAGATGTGGACCGCGAACCGTATATGGCTCCCGGTTTGGTCACCAAAGAAAAGGCAGCGCGCGGCAAACTTCCCACAGACGTGTGGTGGCATACCATCGTCTCCCCCACCGGGAAAGAAAAAACCGGCTATCCCACCCAAAAACCGCTCGGGATACTGCGCCGGATTATCACCGCGTCCTCGCGCCCCGGGGATCGCGTCCTTGATTTCTTTGCCGGCTCGGGTACCACCGGGGCCGCGGCACGCGAATTAGAGCGCCATTTCCTGCTCATTGACGCCAATCCGGAAGCCATCGCGGTCATGCGCACGCGCTTCCCCGATCAGGTGCGTTTCGGGGAATGGGATGGCGCGGCGGTGAGCTGGGAATAGAGGGCGCAGGCCCCCACCCGGTAGGCCGGCTCCAGGGAAAGCTCCGGGTCGGCATAGAAATCCGGGGAATGATTCGAGGCCGGCTCTCCGCTGGCTGGGTTGAGCTGCTCGGGTGAAAAACCACCGAAGAGCCAGAATACCGATTGCGCGCCAGCGGCCTGGCCGAGCACCGCGAAATCCTCACTGAAACCGAAAGTTTCGCTGGCCAGATGTTCCTCCCCAAATTCCGCGCCGATCACGTCGCGCAAGGCCGCAACAGCTGCGTCGTCGTTCACGGTGGCATCCACCTGGCGGATCTGGCGGATCAGCGGTTCGGGGGCGCCGGCCGCGAGCGCCTCGGCCCGCACAATCCGCTCGATACCGGTGTTGATAATCGCGCGCGTTTCCTCGTCCCGGAACCGGGTATTAATGCACAAGCGCGCGGTGTCCGGAATGATATTGTCCTGGCTGCCGGCCTGGAACACGCCGACGCTCACCACTGCGTTGCGGTCCGGATCCGTCATGCGGGAACGGATTGTTTGCAGCCGGGTGACGATGGCCGCACCGATAACAATAGGGTCGACGGCGCGGTGCGGCTGCGAGCCGTGCCCGCCCACCCCGTGCACAATAATCTCAAAACCGTCCGAGCCGGGCAGCACCCCACCCGGATAGAGATTGACCCAGCCGGCCGGGCGCGGCACCACGTGGCCGCCGTACATAATCTGCGGGCGCGGGGCTTTCTCCCACAGGCCGGCCTCCACCATGGCGCGTGCCCCCAGACCGTTTTCTTCCGAAGGCTGGAAAACAAAAACAATAGTGCCGCGCCACAGTTGCGGGTGCGCCGCGAAAGCCCGAGCGAGGGCGAGCGCAATCGTCATATGGGAATCGTGCCCGCAGGCGTGCATGACCGGCACATTTTTCCCGGAGGCGTCAATTCCGGTGGCCCGTGAAGCGTAGGCGAGGCCGGTGCGTTCGGCAACGGGCAGGCCGTCCATATCCGCGCGGTAGCCCACCACCGGGCCGGGGCCGTTGCGCAGCACGCACGCAAAACCGGTATCGGTCACGGGGATGATCTGGCGGGTTACCTCACCGGAAAGCTCGATGGCTTCCAGGCGTTCGCGGAGCGCGCGCGAAGTCCCCACTTCCTGGAAAGACAGCTCGGGATTGGCGTGGAAATACTGGAAATCCGCGATCATAGTGGCCCGGTCCGAGGCGGTGAGGTGAAATTCCTCGGGAAGATACTGCACGGCGTTCCCTCTCATCCGATGCTAACTGCGGGGACGGCCCGGTAGCGCGGGGCGCACAGGGCCGCTCACCTGGTTTATTTTAGCGCCGCGCTCGGTGCGGACGCTCGGGCGCCCAGGTAGGTGCGCGGAACCCCGGCGGTTGTCCGGCGGTTTTTCGGCGGGCTAACCGGGCGCCGCGCCGAACGTCCGTGGCAGGCCGGGGCGGTGACTAGCTAGGCTGGAGGGAGTGCGCGGGCGAAGCGCTCTGGTAAGTGCGGCCAAAGCACGCCGATACCCGCGGCGGCAGCGCCCCGGCGAGGAGGAATATGTTCCACAGTATTATTTGGGATATGGGCGGGACCATGGTGGATACCTACCCGCATGTGGATGCCACCTTGCAGGCGGTGGTTCTTGAATCCGGCCAGGAAGTTTCCCTCCTGGAGGTTGCCCGCCTGACCCGGCGTTCCACCAACCTGGCCATCACCGAGCTATCACGCCGTTTCGGGATTCCGGAAGCGAAGTTTCGCAAGCGCGAGCAGGAACTGAAAGACTCGTGGAAAATCACGCCACCGCCCGCGATGGCGCATGTGCATGAGGTGCTGGCCGCGGTTCCGGGGCTCAATGTGGTGGTCACGCACCGGGATCGCGCGAGTGCCCGCACGCTCCTGGACGGTTTGAATCTCCGGGTTGCGGATATGGTCTGCCCCGAGGACGGTTTCCCGCGCAAGCCCGACCCGGCGATGTTCACCCATATGCTCAACAAGCATCGCTTGGATCCGGCCCGCACCCTCGCCATCGGAGATCGGCCTATCGATATGACGACGGCGCATAAAGTTGGCGTGGCCGGTGCACTCTTGGAAACTCCCGGAATTGAGCTGGAAGCCGACGCCGATTATCGCATCACTGATCTTTCCGAGGTTCTCCCGCTCCTTGGCTGATGAGCTAGCATCTCGAGCGATGAGCGAGCATTTCGACCGATGAGCTAGCGGCGCAGGTGCGCGCCCGTGTGGGAACTTTCCAGCCGCAGCAGCGCTTTTTTCATATCCAGCCCGCCCGCATATCCGCCCAGCGCGCCGTGCGCAGCAAGTACCCGGTGGCACGGCAGCACGATAGGTATCGGGTTACGCGCGCATGCCGAGCCCATCGCCCGCACGGCCCGCGGGTTGCCGACCATCGCGGCTAGCTCGCTATAGGAGCGGGTCTGCCCGTAGGGGATCTCTGCCAGGGCTCGCTGCACCCGGGCCGCAAAAGGCCCGCGGGTGAGAACCAGATCGGTGGGGAGGGTAAATTGGGTGCGCTCCCCCGCGAAATATTCGGTGAGCTGGGCGCAGACCCGCGCGGCAAGCACCTCTGCTCGGTGCCGCTGTTCGCCCTCCCCCAGTTCAGTTACTGCCGGCGGGCGCGGGAGCCCGGGAAGCACTACCGCGATGAGCGCATGCGCCTGCGCCGCAACGGCGAACTGCCCCAGTGGGGAATCGCACGTCCGCCATACCGCTGCGGCGCAGGCACGTGTCATCGTCGGCCCTCTGATCGCTCCTCTTGCTTTTTACTTCGCGAGCTGAGCGGTGAGCTTTTCGAGGCCGCTCAACACGGCTTCCACTTCACCCGCGCGGCGTTCCAGCGGGGTGAATGCGCCGTCCGCCCAATCCTCAAACATCATGAAATTCACTTCGGAGCGGATGGCGGGCATATTGAAATTAGCCGTGATCTGGCGCCATTGCTCGATAGCGCGCACGCCCCCGATGGAGCCGTGCCCCACGAAAGCAACCGGCTTATTCATCCACTCCACACCCAGCGCATCTACTGCGTTCTTGAACGCCCCGGGGACCCCGTGGTTGTATTCCGGGGTCACGAAAATAAAAGCGTCGAATTCGCTGATTTTATCGGCCCAGCGCTGGATGGCCGGATGATCGTACTGGCCGTTCGCCGCGGCCGGAACCACCGGGCTGGTGAGCAGCGGAATATCAAAATCCTTGATATTGACGAGCTCGTAAGCGGCCTCCCCCGCCCGCTGGGATGCGAGCTGAGCGACGTAACCGGCCACGCCCTCGGTGACCTGGCCCTCGCGAATTGATCCGGAAATAATGGCGATCTTCATACAAGTATCCTTTCGTTTAGGTGAGCGACACCCAGATTACCAATCACTCATTTACCTTTCAATCGGATATGTGGCGCTCCCGTTTAGCTCGGTGCGAACATCGCCCGCCTCAGCATCGGCTCCAACATCAGCATCGGCTTCAGCACAAAGATCCGTACTGCCCTCCGCAGCGCTGCCGTTTTCGGCCATCCCACCGGCACTCTCGTCCAGATCACTGGCGAGCACCGCGTAGACGATAGTGTCCGTCCACTCCCCTTTGAGCCAGAAATCCTGGCGCATATGCGCTTCTTTACGCATTCCCGCGTGCTGGAGCATGAGCTCACAGACCCGATCCCGCGCATCCATTTGCGCGGCAACGCGATGCACCCCGCACTCCAGGCAGGCGTAGCGAATCATGGCTCGCATGGCCTCCGAAGCGTAGCCGTGCCCGCGAAAATCCGGGTGGAGCACGGTGGCAATTTCCGCGACGCCGTGCTGCGGATCGGTCATCCACAGGCGCACGTCCCCGATGGGTTGCGCATCAAGTTCGATAACGACGGCGAGCGCGGCCTGCGGGCCGCGCAAATCCCGCGCCTGGGCGCGCTGGGCAGCTTCGTTAACCGCCCGCTCAGGATTCCAGGCATCGGTCATGAGGTATCTGGTGACATCTTCGCGGCTGTAAATGCTATGCAGCCACGGCGCATCATCGGGCCGGTGCAGCCTCAGCCGCAGCCGCGAAGTTGTCACCGAAAATTCTTCAGGTGTCGTGGTATTCATAACTCCTTAAGTGTAACGAAAAACACTTTTGAGGGAAGAGGTGCTGAGCTGGTTATCCGCGAAACGGGACGGGGCGGTAGTGCGGGAACGGATCACTTGCCAGCCTCCCGTACAGATCAACGTCAATACGCTGCCCGTTGATCAAGAATTTCCCACGTTCGGTGCCTTCCTTAACGAATCCGGCTGCGCGGGCCACCCCGCCAGAGGCGGGGTTGTTCACCCGGTGCCCGAGTTCCAGACGTTCCAAGCCGCGCTCACGCAGGGCCCAATCCGCCACTGCCGCCGCGGCCCGCGACATCATCCCACGCCCCCAGTAGTCGTGGTGCAGCCAGTAGGAAAACCACCCGTTTTTCTCATCCCAATCCGCACCGATGCGAACCATACCGATGAGCTCGTCAGTATCATCCCGCGCAATCACCCAGGCCAAGTGCGAGTCCGGGGCCTCCAAGATACGCGCGATATAGCGGCGGGCACCGGCCAGATCCGTAATATTGCCCTGCCGGATCATATCCGGGTGGGAAGCGAAGGCCGCCGCGATAGCTGCGGCGTCGCCCTCACGCACCGGGCGCAGCGCAATATCAACGTTCACAGCCATTCCCTCGCGCTCCCTACACATTAAAGCGGAATTCAACCACGTCGCCGTCCTGCATCACGTAGTCCTTGCCTTCTTGGCGCAGTTTTCCGTGTTCACGGGCGGCGGCCACCGAGCCGTATTCCACCAGGTCATCGAAGGAGACCACCTCGGCTTTAATAAAACCGCGCTGGAAGTCGGTGTGGATCACGCCGGCGGCCTGCGGGGCGGTATCGCCCTTGTGGATAGTCCAGGCGCGGGCTTCTTTGGGGCCGGCCGTGAGGTAGGTTTGCAGGCCGAGGGTATCGAAGCCCACCCGGGCCAGCTGGTCCAGGCCGGATTCTTCCTGACCGGTGGCCTCCAGCATTTCCCGGGCTTCCTCTTCGCTGAGTTCCACCAGTTCCGCCTCGAATTTGGCATCGAGGAAAATGGCTTGGGCAGGTGCCACAAAGTCACGTAGTTCCTTCTGCATGGCAGTGTCAGCGAGGCCGTCGTCGTCGGTATTAAAAACGTAGATGAAGGGCTTTGAGGTCATGAGTTGGAAGGAGCGCAGGGTGTCGGCGTCGAATTCGGCGGCGTGGTTGGAGAGCACTTCCCCAGCCTCGAGGAGCGCGTAGGCCCGCTGCGCGGCATCGAGCGTTTCCTTCGGGGTTTTCTTCCCCGTCACTTCCTTGGTCAGGCGCGGGATCGCCTTTTCCAGGGTTTGCATATCGGCGAGGATGAGTTCGGTGGTGACCGTTTCAATATCATCCTTCGGGTCTACGCGGCCTTCCACGTGGACCACGTCCGGATCCGCGAAAGCGCGGGTGACCAGGCAAATCGCATCCGCTTCGCGAATATTGGCGAGGAATTGGTTGCCCAGGCCCTCCCCCTTGGACGCCCCGCGCACGATCCCGGCGATGTCCACAAAATCGACCGTCGCCGGCAGAATTTTCTGCGATCCGAAAATTTCGGCGAGTTTGGTCAGCCGTGCATCCGGGAGCGGCACCACGCCCACATTCGGCTCAATCGTCGCGAATGGGTAGTTCGCCGCGAGCACCGTTGCGCGCGTGAGCGCATTAAAAAGGGTCGATTTTCCGACGTTGGGAAGTCCTGCAATACCAATTGTTAAAGCCACGCCCTCCATTCTAGCTAAGAGAAAGGAGGGCGGGCTGCTATTCCCCGGACTCGCAATCCGGGCGCGACGCTACCGCGCGGGCGCGTCCATAGACTTCGGGGCGTGCCAAATATCTTCGCCGCGCAAAATCGCATCCGCGCCACCGTCGATATAGAGAATCTGCCCGGTGATGGTCCGCGAGAGACCGGTCACGAGGAAAACGAGGGCGTCGGCAATATCGCGAGCTTCCGAGGCGCCGTGGTACGGGGCGGGCAGCGCGCCGAAAGCCTGTTTGCGCCCTTCTTCGGTGGAGAGAAGTTCCTTCGTCATCGGGGTGGCGACCACGCCCGGCCCCACCGCGTTGAGCCCCACGCCGCGCCCGGCAAATTCCTCACTCACTGCCGCGCGACGCACCCACGTGGCAATAGCGCGCTTGGAGGAGGCGTAATTGGCGTAACCCTGCATCGGGCCCTGATCGGCCAGCTCCTTACCGTAGGCGAGGGCTTCTTCACGCTGATCATCGAGGAGCAGCTGCACGAGCTTCGGGTCGCTGGGCTGCAAACTGGCGCAGGAAGCGGTAATAACCGCGCGCCCATTTTCCACCTTTTCCAGGTAGGGAAGGAAAGCGCGCACGGTATCGCGCGCACCGAAGTAATTCACCTTGAGATCGAGAGGCGAATTGCTCTGGGTGCCCGCATTCGCGATCACCCCGTCAATCTGCGGGTACTTTTCCACCACCCGAGCGACCGCATCCGCAATCCCCTCCGGGGTGGACAGATCCGCTTCAAATTCCGCCCCGCGCAAATCAACACCGACGGGCGTATGCCCGCGTTCTTCCAGAATCTGCCCGCAAGCAGCGCCAATACCCGAGCCCATTCCGGTCACGACAATAGTAGACATGGTGTTCCTTTCTTCCCGGCGCCGCTTCCTCGCGGCACCGCCCGCGGAGCCGTACGTCCTAACCCTAGTGTGAGTTGCGTTATACCCCGCTTTTTGAAAGCTATCAAAGTTTTTTGCGGGGAACAAGGGGCGACGACGCCGCCAGCCCACTTCCCTCCCATTTTTCTGTCGTAGGTGGATGTTTGAATACCGCTATGGATATTTCGATTGTTCTAGGTGCTCTTATCGTGGTGGGATGCGCGTGTTTCGCCCTGGGGTTCTTGAGCGCGCGGGTGCGTTCGGGCGGGGCAGTTTCGGCGCGGGAGCTGGCACTGGTGCGCCAGCAACTGGAGGAGGCGCAGCGTGATGCCGGAGCGGTGCGGGCGCAGCTGGCGGCCGCCCAGGCTCGTTCGGATCGTTTAGAGGAGGAAAATAACGGGCTCATCGCCCGGGCTAAAACCGATAACGATATTTTGCGTTCCCTGGCTCCTATTACCCAGCAGCTTGAGGTGATGGAGCAGCGGGTTCGGGATGTGCAGGTTCTTCAGGGTGAGCAGCGCACCGAAATCCGCACCCAGCTGAGCGCGGCGGCGCGCACCCAGGAAGATCTGGCGCGAGCCACCCAGGCGCTGCGCGGGGCGCTCAGTTCTACCTCGGCGCGCGGTATGTGGGGTGAAGTGGAATTGCGCCGGGTGGTGGAAGCCGCCGGGATGCTCCCCCACGTTGATTTTTCGGAACAGGTTTCCGCGCCCGCCGGCGGTGGGCCCGCGGCGGGAGCGCGCCCGGATATGGTTATCCACCTGCCCGGCGGTGCTCATCTCCCCCTCGATGCCAAGGTTCCCCTCACCGCGATGCTCCAGGCGCAGGCCGCTCCGGCCACCACGGCGGAGGAAATCGCGCGGCGCCAGGATCTGCTCAAACAGCACGCCAAGGCGGTGCGTGCTCACGTGAACGCGCTAGCGAAACGGGATTACCCCGCGCTTTTCCCGGGTTCACCCCGGATCACCATTATGTTCCTCCCAGGGGAATCCCTCCTCGCGGAAGCGCTGCGGGAAGATCCTCCGCTCCTCGAGGATGCCCTGAATCTCGGGGTGGTTCCCGCTTCTCCCGCCTCGCTGCTGGCGCTGCTGCGCACCGTGGCAACGCTGTGGGCCTCCAGTAAAGTGAGCGAAGAAGCCGGGCATATTATTGCCCTGGGTCGGGAAATGACGGATCGGCTGCGGGTGGTGGCTGGCCACCTGGAAAGGCTTGGGAATTCCCTCACCTCAGCGGTGAAGAACTACAACTCGGCGCTCTCCTCTTTCGATACGCGCGTGCTGGTCACCGCGCGGCGCCTGGAAAGCCTGGATGCTGATTTTTCTACCCCGCCGGCCATTGCCGCGGAAGAAGGTCAGGTCAAACGTTTCCACGATGCCGCCTTGCGGGAAGCATTGGACGGCGAAGAAGATCATGAAACGCGGATTGTCCCGTAGCAGTGCGGGGCAAAACATGGCACGATAACTGATATGGCTTCAACAACTCCGGTACCCGCCAACCTGCCGCAACGGGCTGCGCAGACAACACCGGATCACCCGTGGCCACTGCGCCTCCTCTCGGTAAAAATCCGGGAATACGTGGCGAAAATGTCACGCCTCTGGGTGGAAGGTGAAGTCATTACCCTCCAGCGCCGCCCCGGAGCTAAAGTTCAGTTCCTCACCTTGCGGGATCTGGAAGAAAACGTCTCCATGACGGTGAAAATACTCAGCCATCTACTTCCCGCAACCGTCACCTCCGGAAGCCGGGTGGTGGTGTGGGCGGTCCCGGATTTTTATACCGGTAATGGCTCGCTCTCCCTGTGGGCACAGGAAATCCGCCCTGTTGGCGTGGGTGATATTCTGGCCCGTTTGGAAGCCTTGAAAGCCAAGCTCGCTGCCGAAGGTCTGTTCGCACCCGAACGGAAAAAGCCGCTCCCCTTCTTACCGCGCGCGGTTGGTCTTATTGTGGGGCGCAATACCAAAGCCAAAGAGGATGTCATTATTAATGCCTCGCTGCGCTGGCCCGGGGTTCGTTTCGAGGTACGCGAAGTAGCGGTTCAGGGTCGGGATGCCGTGGCCCAGATGATTCCAGCTCTGCGTGAACTCGATGCCCATCCCAGAGTGGACGTTATTGTGCTGGCCCGCGGGGGTGGCTCCGTGGAAGATCTCCTTCCCTTCTCCGATGAACACCTGGTGCGTGCTATTGCAGCCACCCGCACTCCGGTAGTCTCCGCTATCGGGCATGAGGGAGATAATCCCATCAGCGATTATGTGGCCGATCTACGGGCCTCCACCCCCACAGATGCCGCCAAACGCATCGTCCCGGATCGGGAAGCGGAACGTGAAGGCGTGCAGGCGGCGGTGCGGCGTTTACGCCAGGGCATGCGCCACCGGGTGGAACGCGCCACCAAGGAACTCGAAGCATTACGCGCCCGGCCGGTGCTGGCCCGCCCCCGCACCATGGTGGAGGTACGCGAACAGGATATTCAGTCGCTGCGCTCCTGGCTGCGCGCCCATATTCGGCGCGATATGGCTTCCAATTCCCAAGATATTTCCTCGCTGCTTTCCCAGCTGCGGGCCCTCTCCCCCCAAGCAACACTGCAGCGCGGGTATTCGGTTATCCTAAGCGGGGATGACAGAGTAGTCTCACAAGAAAACGATGTCCGAATCGGAGAACACCTGCGTGCCATTTTGGCCGCGGGAAGCCTCCACCTCGAAGTGAAAGGGAGCGCGCATGGCAGCTAAGGGAACCACTCCTGAGGGATTCACACCCCCGGCGCCAGCGCCGGGCTCATCCCAACCCCACGCAGCGGGCGCATCCACGCCCCAGGCACCCGGCTCACCCGGGCATCAGGTGTCCGGACCTCAGGCATCCGACGCCTCTGCACCTCACCCGCGCGAAGATATTGAGGCGCGCGTGGCCACCCTCAGCTACGAAGATGCCCGGGCCCGGCTAGTTGATATTGTCTCCCGCTTAGAACAAGGCTCCATTCCTCTCGAAGAATCCCTGCGGCTGTGGGAAGTTGGCGAATCCCTGGCCCGCCACTGCCAAAGCTGGCTTGATGGCGCGGCGGCCCGGATCGATGCCGCCGAACGCGGCGAAAGCCTCGCGGCGGCCTCGATGGCAGCCCCGCAACCGGCAGCAGCCCCTGCCTCTCCCGCCCCGGCGGCTGCGCCCGCTAATCAGGTAGCGCAGACCCAGACCGCAAACCAGGCCGCGCCGGTGAATCAGGCCGCGCCGGTGAACCAGGCCGCGCCGGCCGCGGCGCATACGGGTGGCTATCAGGCGCCCGCCCCCGCGATCCCGCCGCAGGCTTCCAAGGAGGACCGAGTGGCGGCCCTGCGGGAAGCGGTGCGCGAAGTACGCGCTGAAGATGTACCGGCTATTCAGCCAGCTCCGGAAGCCGTGGCTGAAGCGGCACCCGCACCCGCCACCCCGCGCGGAGCCTCCGCTCCCGCGGGTAGTCCCGCCGGTGCGCCCGCTGGTGCCTCCGCCGCCGCACCGCCCTCCGCTGCGGAACCCGCGGCCGGCGAGGATGACGATGATTTCGATCCGGAAGAATTCGCGGACGGAACAGGCCTGGATACCACCCCGCTCACTCGCCACCCCGAGGATTTCGCATGACGATTCTCGTAATTGGCGATGCCATCGCCAACCAGCGTGAAGCGGAGACCCCATTTCGCGCCGGCACCATGTTTAAGGTGGCTGTCAATCTAGCCCACCTGGCTCGCGAAGTTCGGATGGTCACCAATATTTCCGAGGCGTCCGATCCGCAAGTCGTGCGCGATTACGCCGCGGCCCACGGTGTTGAGCTCCTCTTACGCCCCGCCGCAAGCCCGGCCAGCGCGGCTTCAGCCTCGATCAACGGCACTTCAGCCCCGGCCAGCGCGGCTTCAAACTCGGTTAGCGCGGCTTCAAACTCGGTTAGCGCGGCTCTCACCTCCGGCTTGCCCACCCCGCCCCCGGCAGCTTTCACCGAAGCTCATTACGGGGACGCACACGCAGACCCGGAAGAAAGCTGGGATATTTTGCCGGCTCCGGAACGCGGCGCTCGCAAACTCGATTTTGATCTTTTCAGCCCCTCCGCCACTATTTTCGGTGGGGATGCCTGCCATGCCATGCCCGCGGCCCACACCGTGCGCGAATGGCTGCGGGTATGCCGCTCCACCTCCACAATTATTTACTCGCCGGCGCTGCGCCACCCCCGCGCCCGCAACCTGGATCGAGTACGTATTCAAACCGAAAGTTTCTTGCAGCTAAGTGACGTCGTCGTCGCAACCTCAAAAGATATCCGGCTGCTTTACGGTATTAGCGGTCCCGAAAACGAATTCGCCGCGGTGGCTGAACACTGGTTTAGTTTCGGGCCGCGGCTCGTCGCCATTTTGCTTGAGGACGGTGCCGCGCTCATGATCACCGCTTCGGGTGACCGCCTCCACGTGGCGTCCCTCCCGCGCCCCTTCGTGGATGTGGCCGGGGCTCGCAGCGCTTTTATCGCCACCACCATCGACACTCTTGACCGGGTGAGCTTGCTCGGGAGGGAAGCCAGCCCCGGCCTTGCCACCATGTCCATGTCACACCTGTATACCGTGGGTGCTTTCGCCACCACCGCGCGCAGCCTCATGACCGCGCATGCCGGCTGGGAGCCACTGACCCGCAACGAACTGAGCGAAGGATTCTTCGAATACCAAAGCCGCGAAGGGCTGATTTAGCGCACCTTTTCGGTGTGAGTGCCCACTCCGGCTCCGGCCGCATCCGAATGCCCGCAGCTTAGCGGCCGCGGCGCCGGTCGCGTTGCGTATAGTCACGCAGCGCGCGCAAAAAATCCACGCGCCGGAAATCCGGCCAGTAGGTTTCGCAGAAATACAGTTCCGTATGGACCGACTGCCAGAGCATAAAGCCGCTCATGCGCTGCTCCCCGCTCGTGCGAATCACCAAATCCGGATCGGGCTGGCCGCGGGTGTAAAGATGATCGGTAATATCCGCGAGGGAAAAATCTTCCGCGACCTCCGCGAGGCTACGCCCGGCTTCCGCCTCATCGCGCAGGTAGGAACGCACCGCGTCGGTAATTTCTTGGCGCCCGCCGTAACCCACCGCAATATTCACATGTAAACCGCGGCAAGATTCAGTGCTCGCCGCGGCGGCACGCAGGCGCTGGGCGTACTCCTCAGGAAGAAGATCAAGATTACCCACCGCGACCAGCCGGAAACGACCCGAGCGCGCCAGATTTTCAACAGTTTCACAAATGATGGTGAGCAGCGGGCCTACTTCTTCGGCCGCCCGGGAGAGATTATCAGTGGAGAGCAGCCACAGAGTAACCACCTCGATGCCGGCATCTTCGCACCAGCCGAGCACCTCGGCGATGCGCTCGGCCCCGGCTCGATGCCCGAACGTGGCAGATTCACCCAGCTCACGCGCCCAACGCCGATTGCCATCCAACATAATGGCCACGTGCTGCGGCATGCGTTTGCCGGCCAGCTCCCGCACCAAGCGGCGTTCGTATGCGGCGTAGAGCCATGATGACATCCCCACGCTGTCTCCCTCCCTCGTTCTAGCCGATCCGGCCCGAGCCACGCCGGCCCGACCCACGCCGATCTAAGCCGCGCCCTGCCGGGGCCGCGGCAACCCGAACCGCGCCGGCCCGAACCGCGGCAACCTGAGCCACCCTATGCCAAGGCCGCGCCGATCACGCGCCACGGCTAGATACCTAACCGTTTAACTGTAGCCCGCCCATCCTGAGCGAACAGGAAAAGATACCCGGAAAATACTCAGGCAAGCAGCGTACACTTGCGCCAGCGGCTCAGACCGGTGCGGGGAACCGGAGCCACACGTCCCGTTTCGCCCACCGCCGCGTTGTGCCGGCCTGCGGAGACCCCGGAGGCATCACCGATCACGTGGGGAGCACCATGACCCGTCTTTGTCACGCCACTAGCGAACGCCACCGCGGTAGTGATTCCCCCGCGCCTCGCGGTGAGACTCGCGGTGAGAAGAAAACCGGCGCATCGAACGCCGGGGCGGCACAGCCCGCGGTAGCGCGGTCCAGCGCACCCAGCGCTCGGCGGCGCCTGCCCGCATCGGCGCTACCGAAACCAGTATTGCGCGGCTGGCAGCACGCCATTATTGCCCCGCTCGCGCTGGCGAATATGATCGTCCAGATTGTTTTTGCACCCACCGCCGCGCTCACCATCGGAGTCATTGTGTTCGGGCTGAGTGCCGTGGTGCTCTTCGGGCATTCCGCGGTGTATCACCTGGGATCCTGGGGGCCGAAAGTCCACGCGATCCTGCGCCGCCTGGATCACTCGAATATTTTCCTGCTCATTGCCGGAACATACACTCCGCTCTCCCTCGCCCTGCTGCCGGGCAGTACCGCCGCCCTGGTGCTGGCCATTGTGTGGGGCGGGGCGCTCGGCGGGATCGCGCTCTCTAATTTCTGGCCGGCCGCCCCGCGCTGGCTGTATGTTCCCCTCTATATTGCGCTCGGGTGGGTGGCCATCTGGTTCCTCCCGGATATGTGGGAGGCCGGCGGCCCAGGCATCGTTTGGCTCATTATTGCCGGCGGAATCTGCTACACGGTAGGGGCACTCGCCTACGCTTTCCGCTGGCCCAATCCCTGGCCGCGTACCTGGGGATTCCACGAATTCTTCCACTCCGGAACAGTGGCCGGCTATGCCTGCCACGCGGTAGCGGTCTGGCTCACCCTCTTCGCCGTCGCCTAACGAGCGCGCGCCGCGCTCAGTCAGCTCAGAGCTCAACGCGCTGGGCACTCCCCAGCTTGCATGACTACCAAGACCACTTGGCCGGTCCCGCGGCCCGGAGGGCCGCGGCGGCGTCGTACCCCTCCTTTAGACTGGTACCCAGCACCACACGAAAACGGCAACGCACAGGAGCGAAGATGAGCAAAAAGAAGAACCCGGAGGCGCGTGAGCACGCGGGAACCTGGACCACGGCGCCCGGGATTGCGCTGCGAGTCCGGGAGGGTTTTCAGATAGCGTCCGTTGCTACCGGTTCCACGCCGGGCTGGCACGGGGATAAAAAGGCCGGGAAAACCGCCATGAAGGAACGTGGGAAGCTGCTGGCTGAGCTGCAAGAACGTCTCTATGCTGAGGCTCGCCAGGGAGGTGAGCGGCGGGTGCTGCTCGTGGTGCAGGGCATGGACACCGCCGGGAAGGGCGGAATTTGCCGGCATGTGCTCGGGATGGTTGATCCGCAGGGCGTGCACCTGCGCTCTTTCGGGGTGCCCACCGCGGAGGAGCTGTCTCACGATTTTCTGTGGCGGATCCGGCGCGCGCTACCGCCGGCCGGTATGATCGGGGTTTTTGACCGCTCGCATTACGAGGATGTGCTGGTCGGGAAGGTCGATGAGCTCGCCACGCCCGCGGAAATTGAGGAGCGCTACGAAAAAATCAATGAGTTCGAGCGGGAGCTGGTGGGCGCGGGCTATACGCTCGTCAAGGTGGCGCTGCTTATCGGCTACGAGGAGCAGGGGCTGCGGCTGCTGCGCCGGTTGGCGCGCCGCGATAAACACTGGAAGTATTCGCCCTCCGATGTGGAGGCGCGCGCCCAGTGGCCTGCCTATATGGATGCCTACCAGGCCATGTTCGAGCGCACCTCCACGGAATACGCGCCGTGGTATGCGGTGCCGGCGGATCGCAAATGGTTCGCGCGGCTCGCGGTGACCGAGCTCCTTGCCCAGGCGCTCGCCCGGTTGGCCCCACGCTGGCCGGAGGTCCGTTGGGATCCGCGCGCCCAGGCCGAGCAGGTGCTGGCCACCATGCCGCGGCACACCGCGCAACTCTCCGCGGACGAACTGCGCCAGGAAGCGGAGGAAGTTGCCGCCGAATCCGAGGACTACCGAAATGGCGTGGAAATGCTTATCACCCGGGACGCCCGCAAGGACGCCGGGGAGCGGGTCGGGAACGGGCAGTAGCTACCGGTACCGCGCCGCAGCCTGCTCTTCGCTTTCCAGCCCGGGCACCCGCGCGAATAGATCCGTCTCGCCCTCCGCGGGCGCCGGGCCCACGGTGGAAGCCGCAAGGTAGAAGTCCTCATGCGGCCACACCTGCGCCTCCAGATCCCGCGGCGCCGCGAAGAACAGCCCGTTCGGGTCAATTTGGGAGGCGTGCGCGCGCATGGCCGCGTCGCGCTGCGGAAAATATGCGACGACGCCGACCCGCGTGCTTGCGGCATGCCGCGGGCGCGGGAATTGCGCGGCCTCTTTCAGCCATTCCGTAAAGGGGCTGGTGCGGCCGGCGGCAAGGATCGCTTCGTGCAAGGTGGTGAGCCGGGTGAAAGAAAGATTGGCGTCGTAATACAGCTTGGACACCTGCCAGGGCTCGCCCAGCTCCGGCCAGCACGGCTCCCCCGCCAGCCGCACCGCCGCGAGGGTGGCGGTGTGAGTGCGCAGGTGATCGGGATGCGGGTAGCCACCGTTTTCGTCATAGGTGGTCACCACCTGGGGGCGGAACTCGCGGATCTGAGCCACGAGGGCGCGGTGTACATCCGCGTCCGCGGCCCGGGCGAAACTATCGGCGGGGAGCTCCGCATCCGGGTAGCCCTCGGGCAGCCCGGAATCCACAAAGCCGAGGAAAACGTGCTCAATGCCGAGGATACGGGCAGCGGCGGCCATTTCTTCCCGGCGTAGCTGTGCCATGGTGCGCCCGGCCAGAGCTGCGTCGTCGAATAAAGGATTGAGGATATCCCCGCGTTCCCCGCCCGTGCAGGTGACCACCCGTACCCGGCCGAGGCGGGCGTATTTCGCCATGGTTGCCGCGCCTTTCGATGATTCGTCATCCGGGTGGGCGTGGACGCAGAGGAGGCGGCGTTCGTCCATCATCCTTCTCCTTCCGCAGCTGGCGCTCTTCCGCAGCTGGCGCTGGCACTTATCGCGCTACTCTACCAAGGAGGCCCGCGCGCTGCCCCGCGATGGTAGCGGAGTGGAACGCGGCCCCCGCCGGCAGAAAATCCAGGGGGAATGTTGCATCGCCCGGAAGGCTGGTATGCTTAGCCGGAGAAACATGCCTGTCAGGGCATGAATTTTTTTATCCGAGTGGGGCGTCCCACCCGCGCCCAGCGCTCGGGCCCCCGCAACCGCATCGCCGCACGAAGGCGTGCCGAGCTGCGCCGCGCGAGCGCGGGCTCATAACAGAATGACCAACCGGGCAGGTGCGCGGAGCGCCCGCCCGCCATGACGAGAAAGAGAAGAGATGTCTGAAAACACCAAGGGGGCTTGGCTCTCCCCCGAAACGTACGAGCACCTCAAGGCCGAACTCAATGACATGATTACCGTGCAGCGCGCGGAGATCGCCAAGAAGATCGAAGCGGCACGCTCGGAGGGCGATCTGCGGGAGAATGGCGGCTACCAGGCGGCGCGCGAAGAGCAGTCGAAGCTGGAGGGGCGGATCGTGGAGCTGACCGCGCTGCTGGAAAACGCCCACGTATCCGAGCCGCCCTCGGGCGATGAGGTGGCTTCCGGCACGGTTGTGACGGCCACGATTGGCGGGATGGAAGAAACCTTCCTCCTCGGTTCGCGCGAAGCCGCGGATATTGTGGGGATGGAAGTGTATCCGGAAAGCGCGCCGCTCGGGCAGGCCATCCTGGGCCTGAAGAAGGGTGAGAAAACCACCTTCAAGAACCGCTTGGGCCGCCCCGTCAAGGTGGAAATCCTCGATATCAAGCCCTACGAAGGCTAGAAGGCCAGAACGCTAGGGAGCCACGCGAAAGCGCAAACTGAGCGGCGGCGCAAACTGAGCGAGGCGCATGCCAAGTGAGAACTGAGGCGAGAGCTAAGGAGCTGATCGTGAATCTATCTGCTACCCCCGCGCTGCCGGGCCGGCCCGATCCGATTAATCCGAATCCGGCGCCGCATGTTGTTCTAGGGACGCCCGTCCTTGCCGAACCCGGACCGGGCGAAGAGCTCATCTACCTGGCCTCGGGGTGTTTTTGGGGCGCGGAAAAGCTGGCCTGGGAGGCTGGCGCGCTGAGCACCGCGGTCGGCTACATGGGCGGCACCAGGCCGAATCCCACCTACGCGGAGGTGTGCACGGGCCGCACCGGGCACGCGGAAACGGTGCGGGTGGTTTTTGATCCGCGCGAGCTTCCGCTGGAGAAGTTGCTTCAGCTTTTCTTCGAGTCCCATGACCCCACCTCGCTGAACCGGCAGGGAAACGACGTGGGCACCCAGTATCGCAGCGCTATTTTTACGACGACGGACACCCAGGAGCGCACCGCCCGGGCCATGATCGCTGCTTATGAAGATGTGCTTCGCCAGGCGGGGCGCGGCGCCATTGTCACGGAAGTGGTGCCGGCGCTGGCTGCCGGGCCTTTCTACCTGGCCGAAGAAGAGCACCAGGGGTATCTCCATAAGGTGCCCAACGGCTACCAATGCCATGCGCGCACCGGGATCGCCTGCCCGCTCCCGGGAGCTGGCCCGCTCGGCTAACAGCCCCGCAGCCGGCAGCTCGGCTAGCGCGGGCGATAGAGCTACGGCCGGCGCATAGCGCTACCGGGCCGGGCCATCCCCCGGACTCACGCCATCCGGAAACCACGAAGGCCGGGACGGAGAAACATCCGTCCCGGCCTTCGTTCTAGCTATCAGCCTTGGTTACGCAGCACTGCCAGTTCCCCGGCGCTAATCCTGCCCGCGGCACTGGCTAGTTCCGCGATTCTTTTAGTTCCGCGAGGAGGCAGCCAAGTAGGCCACGATGCGCAGCACTTCGAGGTAGATCCACAGCACTGTCATGACGATGCCGAAAGCTGCCGTCCACGCGAATTCCTTCGGGGCGTGGCGTTCCACCGCGAGCTTGGCGGTTTCCAGATCGGAGATGAGCACGTAGCCGGCCACCGCGATCATGACCAGCCCGAGGATGATCCCCAGGTGGAAGCCACCCACCGTAATATTGCGCAGCGAGTTGGTCACGCCGGTCAGCATGAGAATGAGATTGACGAAACCGAAGATAATGTAGGCGATCATAATGGTGAGGACCACTCGCCGGCCCTTGGCCGTGGTGCGAACCTTCCCGGACATGTGGAGGAACACCGCCACGCCCACCACAATCGCGGTACCCAGAATCGCCTGGAAGGCCACCCCCGGGTAGAGCGTGTCAAAAGCATTGGTGATCGCACCGAGGGCCACACCCTGGAAGAGGGAGTAGGCAATGGAGATACCCGGGCCGACCATCGGGCGCCAGGCCCCGAACATGCCAACCGCGAACGCGATGAGGGAAGCCGGGATCGCGAGCATCATCGCCGAATCCAGCGGCACGAAGAGCATGGTGGCCGCGCCGGCAACAATGGAGACCGCCAGCAGAATCGCGGTTTTCACCATGGCATCGTCGTAGGTCATGGTGGCGGTAGCCGGAGCCCCGAAAGCACCGGGCTGGCCGTAGCCGCCCGCGTACTGGTCATAGCCCTGCTGCGGATAAGCCTGGCCAGAGCCCTGCTGATCGAAGCCGTACTGGTTGTACCAGCCGGGCTGCTCCGTACCGTAGCCGCTCGGCTGTTCATAAACACCCGGGCCGGCCTGGTAACCCTGGCGCGGTTCCGTTGCAATATTGCCACCGCGGAACTGCTGGTTCGGTGTGGCAGCACCCTTGCGGAAATACGGGTTGTTACTCATCACGGGATTCGACAAAATACCCTCCTGTATTGTGGTGGACCGCCGGATAGGCGGCCCGCCTACTGTCAGACGCGACCATCGTCCGGTTAGCATCCAGGTCATGTACAAACTTGGTTATAACTCGTCCAATATCGTCTCCAGGGTTATTCTCAAGCCCCTGCCTGAATTTTTCCTGAAAGACTTCTCGGTTTCCACAATCAGTACCCCCGGACGGACTCGAACCGACACTGAACCGATTTTAAGTCGGGTGCCTCTGCCAATTGGGCTACGGGGGCTGAACATGCGAGCCCAGCTCGGCCCGTATGAACATCCCTAGAATACTACCTTGTCGCGCCACCCTGTAGAGTAGGAGGGATCCTAAGCGCGTCGCTTCACCGGCTTTACCTGCGTCGAGGGCCGCCCGCCGGTAGCTGCGCCGTCGTACCACCAAAACCTGGGCAGACAGAATCGAGAGGGAATGACACAGCGCGAGAACCGCGACACCACCGCGCACGAATCCACCACTGCCGAAAGCGCCGAAACTCCGGAAACCGGAACCTCGCCGGAAACCGTCACGGCTCCGGAAACCACCGCGCAAACCGAGCAGCGCAAGCTCCGCACGGGGCTGCGCCGGGTGGGGAAACTCGCCGCGCCGGTCACCCGCTACAGCCAGGCGCTGCGCAATGAATCTTTCGCGGGGCTGGTGCTGGTTATTTCCGCGCTCGTGGCGCTCATCTGGGCAAATTCCCCGGGCCGCGATACCTATTTCGCGCTGGCCGCCACAAAAATCGGCCCGGAAAGTTTGGGGCTCCACCTGGATCTAGCGCACTGGGCCGCGGATTTCGTGCTCGCGCTTTTCTTCTTCGTGGTCGGCATGGAACTCAAGCAGGAATTCACCATCGGCTCTCTCAACGACCCGCGCAAAGCGGCCCTGCCGGTGCTGGCCGCGCTCACCGGCATGCTCGGTCCCATCGGGGTGTATTGCGCCACCCAGGCGATTTCCGGCGCGCATATTTATGACGGCTGGGCCATTCCGGTGGCCACCGATATCGCTTTTGCGCTCGGCGTGCTGGCGCTGGTGGGTAAAGGGCTGCCGAAAGCCGCCGGTATTTTCCTTATGACGCTCGCGGTGGCCGACGACCTGGGCGGAATTATCGTCATCGCAATTTTCTTCTCCGACGGCGTGAATTTCCTTTTCCTGGGCGCCGGCCTGCTGGTGGCGGCCGTGTTCGGCCTGCTGTGCTGGAAAGGCTGGAACCGCTGGTGGCTGCTGTGGCCGCTGGCGCTGGTGTGCTGGTATTGCTTCTTCCGCGCCGGCGTGCACGCCACAATTTCCGCGGTGGTCCTCGGTTTCATGATCCCCACCTCCACCACCGACGCGGACGACACCCCGCTCACGGAACGCTATAGCGAACGGCTGATTTTCTGGTCGGCCGGGATTGCGCTGCCGATTTTCGCCTTCTTCGCCGCGGGCGTGAATATTACCGAGGCCGGCGGGATCACCGCGCTGCTCGCCGACCCGGTCGCTATCGGCATCTACCTGGGCCTCCCGCTGGGCAAATGCATCGGTATTTTCTGCGGCACCTGGCTTTTCGTAAAAGTTTTCCGCCTCAAATTGGGCGAGGGCCTGCACCTGGGCGATATTTTTCCCATGTCAATCCTGGCCGGCATCGGCTTCACGGTCTCGCTGCTTATCGCGCAGCTCTCCTTCGCACCCACCGACCCGCACGAAGCCCACGCGCGCGTGGGGGTACTCCTCGGCACGCTACTTTCTGTGATTCTCGGGGCGCTCGCTACCCGGATCCGGGTGCGGCACCACCGCGCTTCCGGTACCTTGCACGACGACGCCGCCCGCGGCAGCGCGGACTCGGCCGCCTAAACGGCGGGTCGGGCGGGAGGCTGGGGTTCCCGAGCTGCCCAGAGAGCCAGGCCGTCAAGGATGTCGTGTTCCGAGGTGGTGATGGTGGCGAGCGGGCGGCCGGCGGCGGCGCGACGCTGGGCGATGCGACGTACCACTTCTTGCCAGACCAGCGCCCCGGCTCCGATCACGGGGGCACGCCCCGGGTGCATAAAGCCGAGCGCGGCGCGTTCTTCTAGGGGCGCATAAATAAACCAGTCGGTGACCTTCTCAATATCGGCGAGCGGCATCGCGGTGCCGTGCACGGCCGCCGAATCGTAGGTCTCCAGGCCCAGCCAGGTGGCGGTTACCGAGGTGACGGTGCCGGCCACCCCGACCACCTCTTCGGCCTGGCCGAGGGGAACGTGCTTTTCTGCTTCATCCAAGGCCGCGCGGATATCGGCGCGGGCGTTTTCTAGTTCGGCCGGGGTGGGCGGATCGTGGCGCAGGTGGCGTTCGCGCATCCGCACCGAGCCAATATCCATGGAGTGGCTGGCGATCACGCTGCCGTCCGCGCGCCCGAGCACGAGTTCGGTGGAGCCCCCGCCCAGGTCAATGAGGAGCACTGGGGAGGCCGGCGAACTCAGCGCAGAGATCGCGCCGGAGAAAGAGGTCTGGGCTTCTTGGGTGCCGGTGAGCACCTGGGGGCGCACCCCGAGCCGGGCCACGACCCCATCGAGGAAATCCGCCCGGTTGGAGGCATCGCGGGTGGCGGAGGTGGCGGCGAAACGAATGGAGGTCACTCCCGCTTCCCGGCACAGGCGCGCGTATATATCAACCTGGTTGAGGGTACGCTCAAGGGCTTCGGGGGCGAAGTGCCCGGTGGCATCCACGCCCTGGCCTAGATACACAATTTCCATCTGGCGAGTGATATCGCTCAGGGAACTGCCATCTTTTCCGGGAACGTCGGCGATGAGGAGGCGGATGGAATTGGTGCCGCAATCGATGCCGGCAACCCGCTGCGAAGGCGCGGTAGGAGTGGAGGTAGCTGAAACCGCCATGGTCGGTTCTATGTCCTTTCTAGTGTGCTGCCGCGCTGGTTTCATCATCGCGGGAATTAGGCACGTCCTCGCAGTGGCAGGTGGTGCCATCCCAACCGACGAGGTCAAGGGCACGATCCCCCAGCGGGCATACTCCCCGCCCCGCGCTCAGCGCGTAGCCGGCCAGCGCGTGCAGGCATTTAACCCGTTCGGGCATGCCCCCGGCGGATACCCCGGCAATTTCCGGGACCTCGCCGAGCAGGGAGCGGCGCGCTATATAGGATTCGTGGGCGGCCTGGTGGGCGGCCCGCAGTGCGGCGTCGTCGGATAAAGCAGCGGTCATGGTGGCCATTTCCCCGCGTGCTTCCAGGCGAGAAATTTCTTTGACCAGGTAGGGCAGGCACAGGTAGAAGAGGGTCGGGAAAGGTTCGCCGTGGCCGAGGCGCGGCAGGGTGATGGTGACCGCGGGGCGGCCGCAGGCGCAGCGTGCCCCGATGCCGACGAGGCCGCGTGGGACGCGCCCGAGCTGGGCGGCTACCTCGGCGCGGTCGGTGGGGCGCAGCGGGGTGGCGTTCGCGGCGATGCGGGTGAGGAGCTCGGGGGTGACATCGCGCTCGGTGAGGACGTCGGTCATGCTTATTCTCCTTCGGGGGCGGGCGCGGTATCTTGGGCGGGCGCAGTATCTTGGGCAGGCGCGGTATCGGGGGCCGGGTTGGCGGCGTCTTCCGGCGCGGGTTCTTCTGCGGGCGGTTCGGCTGGTTGTTCGGCTGGTTGTTCTACCGGCGCGGGAGCCGAGCCGTCCGCAGGGGTTTCGCCTTCCGGCTGCGTGGCGTTATCCGGTTGCGGCGTGGGCGGTGTATACATCGGGGCTTCGTCCGGGTTATCGATCTGCCCGTCCACGGAATTACCCGCGATGGTGATGGAATCCCAGCCGGTAATGTACCACGGGGTATTCGCGCGGCGTTCCCGATTGACGGTGGCGACGCGTTCTTCCAGCTGCTCCTGGGCGGTGCCCTCATTCGGGTCCGCGCCCACGAAGAGCCGCTGGCCGGGAACAACGTAGCCGAGCCGCACCCGGGCCTGGGCCCGCACGTAATCCGGGTCGTTCCACAGGGCTTTTTCCACTTCGAGTTCACGGGTGTGCTGCTGCACATTTTCCAGCTCCGCGCGCACCGCCCGCAATTCGTGCTGCTGTTCTGAGAAACGCGAAACCGTGGGAGTCACAATAATAATGGCGAGGATCGCGAAAAGCGCGATGGCCACCGCTCGCAAACTCACGGTGTGCTGGCGTTGGCCGGATTCCACTTTTATGGCGCGGCGCTGACCTTTTCGCCCGGCTTTGTTCCCCCGCGAACCGCCCTGCCCGGAATGGCTGGTCTTATCCGAGCGGTTAATGGTGGCTTGGCGCTGATTGCCGCCCTGCCACGGCTTTCCTCCGGTGCGGGGCTTGGTTCCGGGCCGCGGGGCCGCCCCCGGGCGTGATGACGTTTCACTGCGGTAAGCAGCCCCGGCGCGAGCCGGGGAGCTGGCTGAACGAGGAGCTGAGTGAGGTGATCGAGCTGTGCGGGCTGAGGGAGCCGAGCGAGTCACGCGATCCGAGTGAACTGAGCGCGCCTGCGCATCGCCGCCCGCTCCCCTACCGGGTCGCTTCGGTTTCCGACTACCTGCTTTACCGCGCGGCATGAGGTCGGATGCTTTTCGCGGGGTACCACTTGAGCGGGGGTTTGCCGCAGTGTCCCGGGAATTCAGCGCCGCGTCTCGGGGGCGCAGCGCAGCATCACGACGGCTCGCCTTATTTCCTTGGTTCGCCTCAAATCTTTGATTTCCCTGTGTTCCGCGCGCGGAGATGCGGCGGTTGCGCTCGGGGCGCGAGGGGGGACGGCGAACACTCATGGCTACCAGTCTAGGCGCCTGGCATCACCGCCCGCGAATAGGGCGCGCCCCCGCCAAGTTCACAAAATGCATCCGGGTGACCGAGTCCCTCACAGGATGCAACCACACGACATCAAACCAATTTCTTAACGTAGTTGCCGTTGCACTTTGATTTCGACAAGCCTCAGCGACCAGCCCGCGCGAATCTCACGAGCCTTACGAACCTCAATAGTCACACCAGCACCTGGGGAGGGGGCATGTGTTGTCCGCGCTGTAGTGCATATGTCGTACATGCGAAGTACACCTCGGAAAAAGCACCCCGCCTCCCGCCGGGGCGGTGAACCGGCGGGAGCCAAAGTGTGTATTCCAGACAGTGCATCCCGTGTAGTGTGCGTATGGAACACGAAATCGCTCCGAAACGGTGCTCTTACGCACACTTCACTTCGGGACCGCCGGGGCTAACCCGCTGACACCCGCCGCTACCCAACAAAGTGGTACTCCACGACAGCGGAACGAACAGAGTGGTACTGCACGACAAAAAATCGGGTGTTGGCTGTAGCTCCAGTACCACTTTGTGAACCGGCCCGATGATAGGCGGTCAGTTCTGCCGAGGGTTCACAAAAAGCACCCCCGAGTGTCCTATAGGCCCCCTTGACATCGCGGCTTACAAAAAGCGACTGGCCGCACACCCGCCCCCATAACAAAGCGCCGCCCCTTCCCCGAAGGGAAAGAGCGGCGCTCAGCGCTATCCGTGGGCCAGCAGCCCTATTATCAGCAAGCAGCGCGCTAGAAGCGAACCGGAAAACCGGCCACCCAGCTACTCGCCACCGGCTACCTGTTACCCAGCTAGCCAGCCCGGAGCTTCCAGAACCTTAGGCCTTGAAGCGCGGGAAAGCAGCGCGACCGGCGTAGACTGCGTCTTCACCGAGTTCGTCTTCGATGCGCAGCAGCTGGTTGTACTTGTTGATGCGCTCGCCACGGGCCGGAGCACCGGTCTTGAGCTGGCCGGAGTTGGTGGCCACCGCGAGATCCGCAATCGTGGTGTCCTCGGTTTCGCCGGAGCGGTGCGAGGTCATCGTGCGGAAACCGTTGCGGTGCGCAAGCTCCACGGCTTCGAGGGTTTCGGTCAGCGAACCGATCTGGTTCACCTTCACCAGGAGCGCGTTCGCGGCCTTGGTTTCGATGCCCTTCTGGAGGCGGGTGGGGTTGGTGACGAAGAGGTCGTCGCCAACGATCTGGACGCGGTCACCGATTTCGGAGGTGAGCTTCTTCCAGGCGTCCCATTCGTCTTCCGAGAGCGGATCCTCGATGGACACGAGCGGGTACTTCTCCACGAGTTCTTCGTAGTAGGCGATCATTTCATCCGAGGACTTGGTGCCGCCCTCAAACTTGTAAACACCGTTCTCGAAGAATTCGGTGGCGGCAACGTCCAGGGCGAGACCGAAGTCCTTGCCCGGGGTGTAGCCGGCGCGCTCGATAGCTTCGACGATGAGATCCAGGGCTTCGGCGTTGGAATCCAGGTTGGGAGCGAAGCCGCCCTCATCGCCCAGGCCGGTGGCCAGGCCGCGTTCCTTGAGAACGCTCTTGAGGGTGTGGTACACCTCAGCACCCCAGCGCAGCGCTTCCTTGAAGGTTTCGGCGCCGATCGGGGCGATCATGAATTCCTGAATATCAACGTTGGAATCGGCGTGCGACCCACCGTTGAGGATGTTCATCATGGGAACGGGCAGGATGTGGGCGTTCGGGCCGCCAATGTAGTGGTAGAGCGGCAGGCCGGCCGATTCGGCGGCGGCGTGCGCCACGGCGAGGGACACACCCAGGATGGCGTTCGCGCCGAGCTTGCCCTTGTTATCCGTGCCGTCCAGGTCAATGAGCAGCGCGTCAAGAGCGCGCTGATCGTTGGCGTCCATGCCAATGATTTCCGGAGCGATGATTTCGTTCACCGCTTCCACTGCCTGCTCGACACCCTTACCGAGGTAACGACCCTTATCACCGTCACGCTTTTCCACGGCTTCAAAGGCGCCGGTGGACGCGCCGGAGGGAACCGATGCGCGCTTGTAGGTGCCATCATCCAGGACAACTTCAACCTCAACGGTGGGGTTGCCACGGGAGTCGAGAATTTCGCGGGCGTTAACTGCCTCAATGAATGCCACAGGTACTCCTTCATATAGACCGTGCCACATAGTTGTGGCTACCTGCGCGGAATATCCGCTGTTTCTATTGTCTCTCAAAACACCCGCGCGCGTCATGCTCAGACCGTGATTAACTCGGCGTTTTCGCCCTGAGCCGCGAAGATTTTCGCGCACTCGGGACTTTGGCACCGCGCGCGAACCGCCCGGGTGCTAACTAGCTCACGCACTTGCGCGGAGAGTTTAGTGCGCCGCGGTTTCTTCCGCCGCGCCATTAGGTACGACGACGCCGCCCGCCCCGCTTCCCTCCTCTTTCACCACCGAGGTCAGTACAGGGTAGGCCAAGAAGGCGATAAGCGCGGCAACCCCGGCCAGCTGGAAGGTAAAGATATCCATGAGCACCTTGACCACATAGGCCAGGCCAACCTTGACGGGATCCGCGGTGCCAGCGAGAAGATCAGTGAGCGGCTCCATGGCGGATGGCCCCGCAATCTGGAGGACAATCGCGATGACCAGCAGCACCCCCGCGACGCCGTACGTGCGCCGCGCAAAATTCTTGAGAAGATTCGGACTCACGTTCATCGTCATAACAACTCCTTTGTTGCGTTTTCCATCATTCTAAAGCAAAAAAAATGAAACGTCACTAGTTTTTCGAAAAGCGGGCCCGGCACGCGCTTGTCTGTCGCACGTGCCGGGCCCGCCCGAGCATCAGCTCATTTACTGGTCGCGTTTAGGCGGCACGACGACGCCGCACCGCGAGCGCCCCGCCGGCGAGCAGGGCACCGGAGAGGAGCGCCAAGGAGGCGGCTTCCGCACCGGTATTCGGGAGCTTCTTCGCCGACTTCTTCACTACGGTCTTGCCGGGCTTAGCAGGAGTAGCCGGTTTGGCGGATCCTGCCGGGGCCGGGTCCGCGGGAGCCGGCGCAGTAGGTTGCGCGGGCGCGGTCGGCTGGGAGGGCTGAGCCGGAGTAGTCGGCTGGGCCGGCTGCGTCGGTTCCGCAGGCTGCTCGGGTGCCGGGTCGGCCGGCGTGCATTCCTTGAGGGAAGCTACATTGTGCACGGCGCCACGCACGGTTGCCGCGTGTTCGGCAGTGATCTCAGTGAGTACGCCTTCGTCCACAACTGGCTTAAGCTTCTCCAGCGCCGCAGCGGTAGCTGCCTGAATATCGGCTTCGGCCTGGGTACGCGCGGCTTGCGGAGCGCAATCCAGCGCGGCCAGGGCCTTGAGCTGGGCGGCCTGTTCGGCTTCGATAGCGGCTTTCGCCTCGCCGAGCTTGGTAGCCCAGGCATCAAGGAGCGGAAGCACATGGGAGAAGGTATCGGCAGCGTAGTTATCCGGGGCAGCATCGAAAAGCTGCTGGGCAGCATTGCGCACCACCGGGTTCTGCAAGCCCGCGATGAGAGCAGCGGTATCAGCCTTGGCCTTGAGGGAGCCGGCCTTGCGGACTAGGTCACGCACCCGGTCCGAACTCTGCCCGTAAGTGGTTTTCACGCCATTGAATTCCTTTTCACCGGAGATAATCCAGCGCAGTTGCTCAAGGCGAGCATAATCGGCATCTCCAAGCGGGGTAATGGTGGCGGGATCAATATCCTTCCACCACGTCTTACCGGTCAGCTTCTCAGCTTCGGGGCGGTACGCGGTAGCTTCACGCAGGTAAGCAACGTCCTTCTTGAGTTGGGCGAGGGTCTCCGCATCAATATAGGAAACATCCCCGTTGAGCACCGCGTCACCGGCGATAATCATCTTCTCGTAAGCTTCGAGGTTCTGCAGCACAATAATGCCGTTGAGGCACTGGTTGAATTCCTTGCTCTTGCCCTGCTTGGCGAGGTCGATGCAGGAACGAATCTTCTGAACGACTTCGCTCTTATTTCCGGCCGCGGACTTCTGGAATTCTTCGTTGACCCGGCGATCCATTTCAGCAACGGTCTTGGCCGTCTTGGTTACTTCAACAATGGCCTTGTCCAGGTCGGATACCCCGTTGGAATAGGCATTCACATAGGCTTGCGCAGCCGCAACGAAGCGCTGATCCACATAGGCCTTGGAATAGTGAGAGGCCTGATTCTGCAGCGCACTGACCATCCAGGCATCGGCCTGCTCGGCCGGGGTAGCCCCCAGGGCTTCGTTAATCTTGCCCGCGGCGTAGTCGGCGGTGCTGGTATCAGCAGCGGCGGCATCTGCCGGCGCGCCCGCATCGCCAGCACCCGCAGCTCCGGCACCCGAAGAGGCATCTGAAGCAACCGGCGCGGTGGCTCCGTTCGGGCTCGTCGAATCCGCGAAAGCCGCGCCCGCACCGCCCAGCATCACCGTGCAGGCGGTCGCGGCAGCCACGACACCTCTGAGTACTTTCTTCATATTCTTCCTTACGCTAAGAGCAGCCACTCCACAGGGCCACCACCATCGGTGCCGTTGCGTCATCCCATATCTTGGATTTAGGCGCCCTTAACGAACATAAACACACGAGCACGCCAGCTTTCCACGCGGGTACCCGCAGCTCAGCCCATCTATTCCACCGCCACAACGTACGATTTAATTTATCAAATCATGACAGGATTGATAAAGGTACTTCAAAATCACAATCGTCACAAAGGCAAGCATGAAGGCAGGCCAGCGAGCCGGGAACACCGGCTGCACCGCGTGACGAAGCCCTCCGGGACATCCCCGAAACGGGCCCGATAGTACAACCCCGGAACACCGGCCGCATGTCCGGAATAGCCCGCGGTTGGCCCGCTGCTACCCCACCGAGGAAATAAATACCGCGGTAATGAGATGGGACACCCATTCGAGCAGGTCATCACCTTCCATGGGCACACCGCTCCCGAAGCGCGCGGAGGTCTGCGCCACCCCGAGCGAAACCGGGCGAAGGCTTCCCGCCCCGGCGCGCGCGCTTCCCCCGGCAACGCCCCCGCTGCTCCCCGCGGCGGGCGCGGGTGGGACAGGCACCATGAGGACTCGAACCGCGGGCTTGAGCATCGCCCCCGGATACAGGCGCTTGAGCCGAGCCTGCCGCGAATCGGGCAGCGCCACCGGCGCGAAACGCACATTGCGCCCCATCTGGGTGATTTCTTCCAGCCCGGCACTGCGCGCAAGGTCACGCAGCTGCGCGATCCGGAAGAGCCGCGCGGCCACCTCGGGAATCTCCCCGTAGCGGTCGCGCAATTCCGCGCGAATTTCCTCGCGCTGGGCCTCCCCGCGCGAAGCCGCCAACTTGGTGTAAATTTCCAGCCGCAACCGTTCGGAAGGCACGTAATCCTCGGGTAGGTAGGCTTCCACCGGCAGCTCAATGTGCACATCGCTGCTGGCGTCGTCGTCGCCCGGAATCTCCCCACGCATTTTCGCGACCGCTTCAGAGACCATGCGCACGTACAAATCGAAACCAACGCCCTCGATGTGGCCGGATTGTTCGCCGCCGAGCATATTGCCGGCCCCGCGGATTTCGAGGTCCTTCATGGCGACCTGGGTGCCGGCCCCGAGGTCGGTATTCGCGGCGATGGTGCGCAGGCGTTCCAGGGACGTTTCCGTGAGCGCGCGATCCGGGTCGTAAAGGAAATACGCGTAGGCGCGCTCGCGCCCGCGGCCCACGCGCCCGCGCAGCTGGTGGAGCTGGGAAAGCCCGAGCTTATCGGCATTATCCACAATGAGCGTATTTGCATTGGAAATATCGAGGCCCGTTTCCACGATGGTGGTGCAGATGAGGACGTCGATCTCGTGATTCCAGAAATTCTGAATAACATTTTCCAGATCGCGTTCGCTCATTTTTCCGTGGGCGACGGCGATGCGCGCCTCGGGCACCAGCTCGCCGAGCTGCGCGGCCACCCGGCCCATATCCCCCACCCGGTTATGCACGTAAAAAACCTGGCCGTCGCGCAGCAACTCGCGGCGAATCGCGGCGCTGATCTGGCGATTTTCCCGCGCGCCCACGTAGGTGAGAATCGGGTGGCGCTCCTCGGGCGGAGTGGCCAGCGTGGACATTTCCCGCACCCCCGTGACCGCCATTTCCAGCGTGCGCGGAATCGGGGTGGCCGACATCGAGAGCACATCGATATTCGGGTACATCTGCTTGAGGGTCTCTTTATGTTCGACGCCGAAACGCTGCTCCTCGTCGATCACCACCAGGCCGAGGGCTTTGAAACGCACATTTCCCGTGAGCAGGCGGTGGGTACCGATCACCACATCGATACTGCCATCGGCCAGCCCGGCGATAACCTCCTCCGATTCGCGCGCGCTCTGGAAACGCGAAAGAGCCGCCACCCGCACCGGGAAGCCGGCGTAGCGTTCCTCGAAAGTTTCGCGATGCTGCTCCACCAGCAGGGTGGTCGGCACCAGAACCGCCACCTGACGGCCATCCTGCACCGCCTTGAAAGCTGCCCGTACCGCGATCTCCGTTTTGCCGTAGCCCACATCTCCGGAAATAAGACGATCCATGGGGACCGGCTTTTCCATATCGGCTTTCACTTCGTCGATGGTGTGCAGCTGGTCTGGGGTTTCCACGTAGGCGAAAGCGTCCTCGAGCTCGCGCTGCCAGGGAGTATCCGGCGAAAATGCGATACCCGGGGTGGCCATGCGCTGCGCGTAGAGACGAATAAGCTCGGAAGCAATTTTGCGGGTGGCAGCGCGGGCCTTCGACTTGGTTTTCTCCCAATCGGCCCCGCCCATTTTATTGAGGCTCGGGGATTCCCCGCCCGAATACTTCGAAACCTGGTCAAGCTGGTCGGTGGGCACCCAGAGTTGATCGGGCGGCCCGCCGCGCCGCGACGGCGCATACTCGAGCACAATATATTCACGCTGCCCGCCTTTACCGCCAATCGCGCGCTTTTCCATCCGCACGAAACGGCCCACCCCGTGACGGTCATGCACCACAAAATCCCCGGGAGTCAGCGAGAGCGGATCAACGGCATTCTTGCGGCGCCGCTTGGGTAGAGTGCGCATATCCCGGGTGGAGGAACCGCCCCGCCCGGTCAGGTCCGCGCCCGCGTACACCCCGAGCTGCTGGCCCTCCATAACGAAGCCCTCGGCGATGGGGGCGGCCACCACGTAGACCACCCCGGGTTCGAAGTGGGCGGGGAGCTCCGCTACCGCGCTGGCGGGAACGCCCAGCTCACCGAGCTGTTCCGCGTAGCGGCGCGCCAAGCCGGGCCCGTCCACCACCAGCACCTGACGCACCCCGCGCCGTGCCTGCTCCCCGATAGCGGCGAGAGCCTCATCAACTTTCCCGAGGAATTTGCGCGGTTCGCGCGCCGCGACAGCGGCGCCGGCGTCGTCGTGCTGGGTGGTGCCCCCGGTGGAAGTGACGTTGTTGGAACTGGTGACTGTGGACGCGCTGTTTTCGGCGACGGCGCTACCGGACAGCGCGTTCCCGGGCAATGCGTTGCCGGAAAAGCCGCCGAGCGTCCACCAGGCCTGGCCGCGTTTCAGCGCTTCCGCCCGGGTGGCCGCGACGGACGCGAAACTCGCCGCATTGGCCTGCACCGGAGGCGTGCCACCGGCCGCCGCCGCGCTCCAGGCCGCCGCCAGGAATTCCGCCGTGGTGGCGATGAGCGATTCGGCGCGCTGGTCCACGCGCTCCGGCTCGATAATGAGGAGGCGAGCGGTGGCGGGAAGCACGTCCACGACGGCGTCCATGCCGTCCACGAGCACCGGCGTGAGGGATTCCATGCCCTCCGGGGCGATGCCGGCGGCGATTTTGTCGAGCATATCGGTGGCGCCGGGCAGCTCGCTGATGAGCGAGCTGGCGCGGGTACGCACCGATTCGGTGAGGAGAATTTCGCGGCAGGGCGGGGCGTAGAGTTCTTCGCGTTCCTCCATGGAGCGCTGGTCGCCCACGGAGAAGGTGCGGATTTCATCCACGGTATCGCCGAAGAATTCCACGCGGATCGGGTGGCGTTCCGTGGGCGGGAAAACGTCCAGAATTCCGCCGCGCACCGCGAATTGGCCGCGGCGTTCCACCATATCAACCCTGGTGTAAGCAGCGTTCACCAGCGCATTTTCCACCTCCTCCATGGGGGCGTCCTCGTTGAGGCGGATGCGCACCGGCGCCAGATCACCCAGACCGCGGGTAATGGGCTGAAGCAGCGCACGCACCGGCATAATAAGCAGGCGAAGCGGCTCGAATTCTTCCGGATGAGCCAGGCGGCGCAGGGTGAGGAGGCGGCGAGCCACCGTATCCGAACGCGGAGACAGGCGCTCGTGCGGCAGCGTTTCCCAGGAGGGGAACACCGCGATCTGCTCGGCCGGGAGGTAGGCGCGCATCGCCCCCTCAAGGATTTCAGCCTCCCGTCCAGACGCGGTGATGGCCACGTGGAGGGGGGTGGTGGTTTCTGGCCTGTTCGTGGTTTCAGGGGCGGGTGCGGCGGTGCCAGTTGGGTGAGCGGTGTCGGTTGGTTGGGCAACGCCGGTTGGTTCGGCCGCGCTTTCCGAGGCATTCGCGCGCGCGAGGTACGCCAGGGCCGGCGGCACCACCCCGCGCGGCATCGGAATATCCAGGCGGGTGGCGGTCGAGGATGCGGCGCCACTCAGGGCGGGATCGGCGCCGATGAGCGGCAGCAAGGATTCTAATTGCACGGGACGCTCGTTTCCTTCCTCGTCCTTCTGGGGTTTCGATTCTCGCTCGGCGCAGCGCGGGCGGTTCGGCGCAGCGCAGGCGCGGTGCCGGGCCGGCTAATGCTTCGTATGCAAACGCATCGTGGCGCTCACCAGTCCGTTGCGCAGCACATCTTCCACGGCGTCCGCGGCCTGCGCGATAAGCACATCAAGCTCCTTGCGCTCCGTCGAGCTAAAGGGGCGCAGCACAAAATCGGAGGGGTCCTGGCGCCCGGGCGGCCGGCCGATGCCGAAACGCAGCCGAATATAATCCTTCGAGCCCGTGGACTGCGAAATCGACTTGAGCCCGTTATGCCCGCCTTCGCCCCCGCCGCGCTTGAGGCGCAGAGTCCCGAACGGCAGGTCAAGCTCATCGTGAACCACAATAAGATTCTCCACCGGGCAGTCGTAATAGCGCAGCAGCGCGCTGACCGGCCCGCCCGACGTATTCATATAGCACTGGCACGTGGCAAGAATGACCTGCTCACCGGCCTGCCCGGGCGCCACCCCCACCCGCGCGGAAAGCTGGTTCGTCTGGGTGGCGCCGTGCGAGCGCAACTGCCCCCCGCAGCGCGCGGCAAGCTCCGCCACCACCATATGCCCACAATTGTGGCGAGTTCCGGCATAGGTAGCACCGGGATTGCCTAATCCAACAACAGCGTACATGCGTTCCTCCTGTGCATATTCAACCGTACCCGCTTGCCCGGGATTGTTCCGCCCCTGCGTGCTTCGTATTTTTTACGACGACGCCGACACGGCACGCGGCCGCGGACATTGCGTCCGCGGCCGCGTGAGAGTCACTCGTGGCGAGTGAGGTGCATCGCCGAATTACTCGCCGGCACCTTCGGAAGCTGCCGCTTCTTCGGCTGCTTCTTCTGCCTGAGCTTCGGCCATGGCGGCGTCGGCCTCTTCCAGAGCCTTATCAACCTGGGGCTCCATGACCAGGGAGACGATTTCTTCGCCGTCGACCAGGGCTTCCACATCCTCAGGAAGCTTGAGGTCGGCCACGGTCACGCGGGCGCCATCTTCGAGACCTTCCACATTGACCTCGATGGATTCCGGAATATCGATCGCCGGGGCGGAGACCAGGATATTGAGGAGTTCCAGGGTGTTGATAAGGCCGGGAGCAGGTTCGCCCACAACGACCACCGGAATTTCAACCTCGACCTTTTCGTCGCGCTTGACGCGCAGGAAGTCCACGTGCTCAATGGAGCGGGAAAGCGGGTTGCGCTGAATGTCCTTGACCAGCGCGAGGGTCAGTTCACCGTCGATGGTGAGGCTGACCAGGGCATTCGGATTGCCCTTGACCGCGAGGAACAGATCGTGAGCATCCAGGTGCACGTGCACCGGCTCAATTCCGTGCCCGTACAGCACCGCGGGAACGCGCCCATCGCGGCGCAGGCGGCGAGCCGCACCCTTGCCAAATTCATCACGGGTTTCGGCAGTCAGCTTCGCAGCATCAATAGCCATGATTCTCCTTCGTCAGATTAGCGGTCACCCACGTGGCGGGCTGACCTCGATATTGTCGATATAAACACCCGCGCCGCGCACGCAGCGTCGGGTGGTGGCCTCGTTAAAGCAGGCCACCCGAAGGAGCGCCTGCCGCGTCGATAACGGAAGAGTCCGCGAGCGCGAATTCCGATCCCAGCTCCCTGCTCCGCAGGTTCACCAGAATCGCCATCCCGTAGACCGGGCGATTCCCCAATTCAACGACCGGGTAATTCCGCGCTTCGAGCTCCCTCCCTCGCCGAAGCAACGCCGTCAATTTTAGGGCGACGGCGGCAAAAAACAAAGTTTTTTGCCGCTCCTCACACACCCCGCACCCTTCCCGCCAGAATCCACCCCGCCAGCTGGCGCCGTCGTCGCACCACCCCTTCCCCACACGCAAAGTGCAAATCCCCGACCGTAGGGGGCACAAAGTGCAAGCCCATGACAGAAATCGGGCCAAAATGGTGCGTAGATTTGCACTACGTTTTTGCCCACTCACCGGACTACACACCCGAAGATCTTGGTGGCCTCTCTACACCGAGCCTGCCTGTGGATTCTCGATCCGGCCTGTGGATAGCGCCTTGCCCAGACCGCCGTCTGACTCAATACTCGCTCTATGGCGAAACTTCTTCAACACCCACCTATTTTTAGCGTCGCGCAGCTAGACGATTTGGGGCTACCCAGAACCCTCACCCGCCGCGGTCAGTTTCAGCGTTTAGCACACGGTATTTACCGGGACACGACGCGTGACATCACGGAAGCTGACGCACTCCTGGCTGTACAACATCAGTTTCCGGGCAGTGTAGTAACTGGATTATCGGCGATGCGTTTATGGGGGCTGCCGCTCCCTTATCGGGTAAATTCGTGGACTGAACAAATGCAGCTAGACTGCGGTTTTCCTTCGAAGCGATACTGTTCCCCACACCCCCTCATCCGCTGGGATCGCACGCAGCTGCTGGACAGCGACATCGAAAAGATCCGCACACCCGGCGGGGATCTGCGCATCGCCTCCCGGCCCCGCGCTGTGCTGGCGAGCGTGCCGGATCCATCGTTTTACCAGCTCATCGCGGCAATCGACGCGCTCCTGCGCATTCCTCGCCGGCGCTTCGAGGGGAGATCAGCGCCCTATGCTACCCGCGAGGGACTGGAGGATTTCCTAGCCGAACACTCGAGCTGGAATTTTGTGGCGCACTTCCGCGCGGCGCTGGCCTGGGCGCGGGTGGGCGCGGATTCGCCGATGGAAACCCTGCTGCGGCTCCTTATCGCCATGGCGGGATTCCCGGAACCGCGCCTCAACCAACGGCTTCTCGCCCCGGACGGCTGCCCGCTCGGCCAACCCGATATGCTCTTCGAGGAGCAGCGCATCATTGTGGAGTACGACGGCGCACCTCACCGAGACGCCTCTCAGCAGGTCAAGGATCGCCAGCGGCGCGAGCTCCGCGCCAGCTACGGCTGGATCGAACTGCAGGTTTTCCACCCGGATCTCCACCTCCCCCGGCGGCTCGTCCGCACGATGTTCAACCCGGGCAAGCCCATGCTCCTTCGCATCGCGAGCGGCGAGATTCCCGCAACCGCTCGCCTAGCCGAGGCATTCCGCCAGCGCGGGTGGCGGGTGACGAACTAAGCCGGCGGCGAGTGAGGAACTGAGAAACTGGCGAATGAGGAACTAACGGCAGCCGCACGCATGCTCGCGGGGCTTGCTCGATGCCGTCTACCTCAACGTGCCGCTTTACCCCAACGCGCGCAGCAACAGCCAGATCGCGAGCGCCGTCCCGAAGATGCCGACCAACCAGCGCACCACACCACCGGGAAGGAAACGCTGGAGGTGCGGACCGACCATCCCGCCCAGCAGCCCGCCGAGCATCATGGTCAGCGCCGCCGCGTAATCCACTTCCCCGGACCAGATGAAGAACAGCAGCGCGGTGAGGTTGGCACAGCCCAGCACCGGGGATTTGAGCAGAAGTGCCTCGTGGGTGGTCATCGGAGTGAGGATCGCGGCGATGCCAAGATACACAACCGCGGAGGCCGCCCCGAAATAACCTCCGTATACTCCCAGCACACCCACCAGCACCAGGAAGGTGGGAACCGGCACATTTACGTGGATGCCACGGCGTTCCAGGTAGGGGCCGACCAGTGTGGAGAGGGTAGCGATGAGGACCAGCCAGGGCACCACGAACTCGAAAACTTTCGGGTCGAAAGCCAGCAGCAGCACCGCGCCGATAGCTCCGCCCACCGCGCTGATAAACATTTGCGGCCACAGCGGATAGGCTTGCACCGCCCGCATGGAGCGCCAGCCGGTCAGCACCGAACCCAGGCTGCTCCCGAAATTATTGATCGCATTCGTCACATTGGCGGTAATCGGCGGGAATCCGAGGGCCAGGAGAGCCGGGTAGGTGACCAGCGAAGCCACCCCGGTCAGGTACCCCACAATGCCGCCCACCAACCCGGTGGCGAAAACAAGTACGGACAGCGCCCAGCTCGATGTGACCACCACGTGCGTTATCTTCCTTCCCAGCCGCAAATAGTACCGGCCCCCAGCCGCGCAAAATACCGGCTCCCGAGCCGCAACCATGACCGCCCTCCCGACCGCGCAAAGCCCCGGCTACCACCACAACAAGAAAGGCGCCGGTGCGCTCATCGCACCAGCGCCTCCTCGTGAGGCTACCTCACCTTTAGTACGCGCCGTCAAATAGCGAGGTCACCGAGCCATCCTCGAAGACTTCGTCGATGGCGCGCGCCAGGGTGGGAGCAATGGAAAGCACCGTCAAGCCCTTGAAACGCTTCTCATCGGGAATCGGAACGGTGTCGGTCACCACGAGTTCGCGAATCGGCGCATTGGAGAGCCGCTCGACCGCTTCCCCGGACAGCAGCGCGTGGGTGGCCGCCACGATAACGTCCTTCGCGCCGGCATCCTTGACTACGCGGATCGCGCCGACCAGCGTGCCGGCGGTGTCAATCATGTCATCAACAATAATGGCGGTCTTACCGGCCACATCGCCGACCACGCGGTTGGCCTTCGCGGTATTGGCCTTCTCAATATTGCGGGTCTTATGCACGAACGCCAACGGAATTCCGCCCAGGCGCGAGGACCACTGCTCGGCCACCTTAATACGGCCGGCATCGGGTGAGACCATAACGGCGTCGTCGCCGGTAATAATGGAGCGGACGTATTCCACCAGCGTAGGCATCGCCCACAGGTGGTCCACCGGCCCGTCGAAGAAACCCTGGCTCTGCGCGGCGTGCAAATCCACGCTCATAATGCGGTTCGCGCCGGCCGTCTTGAGCAGATCGGCCACCAGCCGCGCCGAAATCGGTTCGCGGCCCTTGTGCTTCTTGTCCTGGCGAGCGTAGGGATAGTACGGCGCCACCACGGTGATGCGCTTGGCGGAGGCGCGCTTGGCTGCATCCACCATGAGGAGCGTCTCCATCAGCCATTTATTAATGGGGCTGCTGAATGCCTGCATAATAAAAACATCCGCCCCACGGATCGACTCCTCATAGCGGATGTAAATTTCTGAATTTGCAAAATCGTAGATGGTGGTGGGCAGCATGCTGATATGCAGGCAGCGCGCAACCTCCTCCGCCAACTCCGGATAGGCGCGGCCCGTGGCTAGGACCAGCCGCTTATCGTTCGATACCCGCATTCCCGTGCTCATTGTGCTCCCCCGATGTGTTTCGCCTGCTTGGGTTTTTCGACGTTGTCAGCTTATGTGATCGCGGCGCTACCCGCTACCCGGTAAACGGTGTTTACCGCCGGAACAGTGTTTACCCGCCGCAGCGGTGCTGGGCGGTTTCCCCGAGCGCAATCGCGTGCCGGGCACATTTGCCGGCCGGAATGAGGCAATCGTGCAGGTGCACATGCCGCGCCCGCGCGCCTTCCTCCACGATGACATTGCTCAGTTCCCCGGGTCCCACGTGCCCGAACCGCGCTACCCGCGTGGTTCCGCGCAAAATTGTATTAGGTTCGACGACGCAATCCGGCTCCAGCTCCACCTGGACATCAATCCACGCCGTGGCCGGATCAATAATGCTCACCCCGCTGCGCATCCACTTTTCCCCGATGCGCCGATTCATTTCGCGACGCAGCGCCGCCAGCTGGACCAGGTCATTCGCACCTTCCACAGCCAGGTAATCACTGCTTACATAGGAACCGACCCCAGCTCCGAGCTGGTACGCCCGCGCCACCACATCGGTCAGGTACATTTCCCCCTGCGCGTTATCGGTGCCCAGGGTCGCCAGCGCCTCGCGCAAAAACGCAGCATCGAAAATATAGGTGGAGGTATTGATTTCGTTGATGGCACGCTGCTGCGCACTTGCGTCTTTATCTTCTACGACGGCGCAGATGGTGCCCTGGCTATCACGCACAATCCGCCCGTAGCCAGCCGGGTCAGGCACCCGGGCGCTCAGCACGGTGACAGCGGGGTTGGCGGGAGTAGCCAGATCGGTAGCGGCGTCGTCGTTCATGTAAACAGTGTTCCCGCACGAACTGCTGCCGTGAACACTGTTCCCGTGGGCGCGCGCGAGCTCCCCGAGAATCTCTCCACCCAAAAGCGGGGTGTCCCCGGCCATCACGAGAACCGGGCCACTGACGCCCGCACCCAGGGCTTCCATCCCGCACCACACCGCACGGCCGGTGCCCTTGATCTCATCTTGGTCGGCGATCATGACCGAATCGTCCAGCTCAAGCGCGTGGGCGGCCACCCGATCCCGTTCGTGACGCACCACCACAACAATATGGCAGGGATTCAGGCTGCGCGCGGCGGTGATGGCGTGCCCGAGCAGGGTGCGGCCGCACACCTCATGCAAAAGTTTCGGGGTGGCTGATTTCATGCGAGTTCCCTGGCCAGCAGCCAGGATGACGACAGCGGAGAGATCCATGCCTTCCCTTTTCTGGCGGCGATGCGCCCTATATTTCGCCACGGGCGCTGACGCTGCGCCCGAAAACGTTCCGCCACTAGGATTCGAACCTAGAATAACGGTTCCAAAGACCGCTGTGTTGCCGTTACACCATGGCGGAAAACTGCCGACGCGCGGGCCGGCACCGGTATAGTCTAACCGACCGAAGCGCTCCTGGCATAATACTAAGTATGAAACAGACCTCGCCTGAGGGCACGAACGGCATCGATGCCGCCCGCGCCGCCGATAATACGCTCACCAACCCTGCCCCCACCCCGGAAAAGAAGAGGGTGCGCATGTCGCGGGCGGACCGGCGCAAACAATTGGTGGGCGTGGCCCGCGAGCTTTTCGCGGCCCAGGGTTTCGACGGGGTCTCCATCGAAGAAATCGCCGCGGCCGCCCAGGTCTCCAAGCCGGTCGTGTACGAACATTTCGGCTCCAAAGAGGGCATTTACAACGTGGTGGTGGATCGCGAGCTCGTCACGCTCACGGAATTACTTTCCGCGCGCATGAACATTGGCCTGCCCGAGCGCGAGGTGCTCGAGTCCATCGTCGTCGCCGTGCTGGATTATATTGAGCATAACGACGACGGTTTTCGCCTCCTCGTGCAGCGTTCGCCGGCCACGCTGGGCGGGGATTCCTTCTCCACCGTCATCGCTGATGTGGCTGATTACGCCTCAGATTTGCTGGCGCCCATGCTCGGCCGCAATGGTATTTCTCCGCAATACGCCCGCATTTACGGGCAAACGCTGGCCGGGGCGCTCGGCCAGGTGGGCCAGTGGTGGGTGGATGTGCGCCAACCAGATAAAGAAACAGTGGCCGAGCACGTGGTCAATTTTATGTGGAACGGTTTGCGCGGGCTGGAATCGCAGCCGCGTCTGCTCACCCGCGGCGGGCACTGAGCAGGCATTGAGCCGGCGCGAGAGAACGCGCCGAGCGAGCGCGCGGAAACGCACTGAGCAGGCGCGCGGAAACGCACTAACCGTTCGAGCGTGCGGAAATTCAGTTCTAGGTTTCGCCAGTGCTGTGGCATAGACTATACGGCGACACGCAAATAGAACGATGGCGCTCTAGGTGACGTCACCGGTCTTGCGCGCGGCGGTTGCCCGTGTCTGGGCGGGTGGCGCGCTACCCTAGAATATTCATCAATCGCACAATAGCAAGGACGTACCCTTTATGCTCTCCGTTGAGAACATCTCCAAGAGTTTCGGGTCGCGCAAAGTGTTGCAGGATCTTAGCTTCGCGGTTCGCCCCGGTGAAATCTTCGGTTTCGTCGGCTCGAACGGGGCCGGGAAAACCACTGCGATGCGCATTATGCTCGGCCTCCTGAGTAAAGATTCCGGGCAGGTGACCTGGAATGGCCAGCCCATTGATTTCGCGGCACGCCAGCGCATCGGCTATATGCCCGAAGAGCGCGGCCTCTACCCGAAGATGCAGGTCGATAAGCAGCTGATGTATTTTGCGCGCCTGCACGGGATGAGCCCGGATGCGGCGCAGGCCGCCATGGAACGCTGGACGGATCGCCTCGGGGTGGGCTCGCGCCGGGAGGATGCCGTCCAGAAGCTTTCCCTCGGTAACCAGCAGCGCGTGCAGCTGGCCGCCGCCCTCATTCACGATCCCGAACTCCTCATCCTTGATGAACCTTTCTCCGGTTTGGACCCGGTGGCGGTGCGCACCATGAGTGACACGCTGCGCCAGAAGGCCGATGAGGGCGTTCCGGTTATTTTCTCCTCCCACCAGCTCGACCTAGTCGAACGCCTCTGCGATAGCGTGGGGATCCTCGCGGGTGGAAATATCGTGGCCCGCGGCACCGTTGATGAGCTGCGTAATTCCGGTAACCCGCCCTACGCGCTGGCGGTACGCGCGGAGGAAACCGCGCTGCACACGGCCCTCAGCCAGGCCGGATTCACCGTCCACCCCGATCCGCTGGCCGGCACCTCGGAGGCGCCGCTAAGCGCGGGGATAAGCCGGGTGCTCGTGGAAACTCCGCCCGCTAACTCCGCTAACCCCGACAGCCCCGCTAACCCGGACAACACCACAGCAGACCCCACCGCCGCGCTTCTCGCCGCGGCCCAGCAGGCCGGCACCGTGGTGGAATTCGCCCAGCGCCGCCCCCACCTCACGGAATTGTTCCGCGATGTTGTTCAGGTGCCCTCCGCAAACGAAGATGACGCGGCCACCCCCAAGAAAAAGCGTGGCCTGCTCGGCTCGCTGTTCGGAAAGAAGGCTAAGTAATGGTACGCATTGTTTTCGCACGCGAGTTCAAGAACGTTTTCGCTTCCCGCGCCACCATGATTTCCCTCGCGGTTATGTGGGTCATCGCTATTGTGGCCGGCTTCGCTGGCCGCGTCTTCCTGGGCGGAGATGATGAAACTACCGGCGCCGCCCCGGCCCCGCAAGCCCAGAGCATTTACCTGGAGGCCAGCGCCGCGCAGCTCCAGCCCTACCTGGAGAGTGCTGGTTTCGCCGCGCTCCCCACCTCCAATATCGCCGCCGAGCTGGCCACCGAAGAACCGGAAGCGGAAATCGGCATTTCCGGCACAGCCCTCGAGCCGCAGATCGTGGCCACCTCCCCGGATCCGAAGGAGCTGCCCGCTCTCAAGAAGGTGCTGAGCACCTATATGCTGGAGGAAGCCGGAGTGGATGCCACGGTCCTCGCCCACCTGGATACCATTAATAATCTCCGGGTTCAGACGGTGAATTACACTCCCTCCGGCTTCGAAGCGAATCCCATCGGTTTCCTTATAGGTTCGGTGAGTGCCATGCTGATTTTCTTCATGGTGATGGGTGGCATTGGCGCGGTAGGCGCCGGCGTCGTCGAAGAAAAATCTTCCCGCGTGGTCGAAATTATTTTGACGACGGTCCGCCCGCGCACGCTCCTGCTCGGCAAAGTGCTGGGCCTGGGCGCCGGCTGGGTGGTTATCCTCTTCGGTTATATCGGCGCGATTATTACCGGCGTGGCCATTTCCGGGCTGGTTCCCGATCTCAGTTTCCTCCAGGAATTCGGGCTGGCCGGGATGGTGGCGCGCACGGTCGTGTGGATGGTGCTCGGCTATTTCACCGCCACCGCGCTGGTGGGCGGGCTGGCGGCTACGGTGTCCCGCCAGGAAGACCTGGCCGGCATCAACACCCCGGTCATGTTCCTCCAGTTCATCCCGTTCTACACCGCGCTCTACCTCATTCCGGCGCTGCCGGAGGCCGCGGTCACGAAGATTCTCTCCGTGCTGCCGTTCTTCGGCCCGTTCATGATGCCCATGCGCGCGGCCATCGGCGAGGTCCCGCTCGTGGAAGAACTGGCTGCCGTCAGCATCAACGCGCTCGGGGTCTTCCTGCTGGCGATCCTGGCCGGCAAGATTTACGAACGCTCGATTTTGCGGATGGGTGAGCGCGTCAAGCTCACGCAGATTTTCCGTAAGGCCGCCTAAATTCTGATGTAGTACGACGACGACGCACGCGGGGCCCGGGATTCTCCCGGGCCCCGCGTGTGTGTACGCCTGGCGAAATGGCCATTCTGGCTGGGTGAGTGCACCCGCCTTAGCCCTCGGTTACTTCAGCTGCCTCCAGCCACTGTTCTTCCAGCTCGTCGAGCTTGCCAGTTGCTTCACTCAGCTCTTTGCCAATCTGCGCCAGTTCCTCATAGTCCCCGCTGACCGCGCAGGCGGTACTGCGCTCCTCCAGCTTGGTGATCTGCTCGCGTAGCCGATTCATGCGTTTCTCGATGCGCTGCACTTCTTTGCGGGCTTCGCGCTGGAGGGCACTCGCACTTTTCTCAGCCCGCTCACCCGATGCGCCGGACGCGGCAGGTGCCGCCCCGGAATTGCCCGAGCCGCCTGCACCGCCGGCGCCAGCCCGCGCACCCGCCCCAGCCCGAGCGCCAGCACCCGCACCCACACCTGCGCGCGCTCCAGCCGCACCCCTGGCACCCGCGCGCTCACCCCGCTCCTCTTCGCGCAGCCGCAAATATTGATCCACGCCGCCGGGCAAATCCCGCACGTGGCCATCGAGCACCGCGATCTGCCGGTCCGTCATGCGTTCGAGCAGGTAGCGGTCGTGGGAGACCACGATGAGGGTGCCCGGCCAGCCATCCAGCACATCTTCCATCGCGGCGAGGGTATCGGTATCCAGGTCATTCGTCGGTTCGTCCAGGAGCAGCACATTAGGTTCGGCCATGAGCAGGCGCATGAATTGCAGACGGCGCCGCTCCCCGCCCGAAAGTTCACTGACCCGCGTCCAGGCACGTTCGCGGGTGAATCCCATCCGCTCGGTCACCTGGCTCGCGGTGAGTTCCTTCTTCCCCACCTGCACGCGAGCTGCGACGTCGTTCACGGCCTCCACCACCCGCAAATCCGCAACCTCATCGAGTTCGCGAGTGTGCTGGGATAGTTCCGCGAGTTTCACGGTGGCACCGCGTTTGACGTGCCCCGAAGTGGGCTGGAGGCGCCCGGCGATGAGCGCGAGCAGCGAGGATTTCCCGGCGCCGTTCGCGCCCAGGATCCCCACGCGTTCGCCCGGGGCAATCCGCCAGGTCACCCCACGTAAAATGTCCGGGCCATTGCCGTAGCGCAGGTTGACATCCTCAAGATTAACCACTTCTTTGCCTAAGCGGGCGGCGGCCATGCGTGTCATTTCCACGGTATCGCGCGGGGCCGGAACATCCGCGATAAGATTTTCCGCCGCTTCGATGCGGAAGCGCGGCTTGGAGGTGCGGGCCGGGGCGCCGCGCCGCAGCCACGCCAGCTCCTTCCGCAATAAGTTATTGCGTTTTTCTTCGGCGAGCGCGGCCTGGCGTTCCCGCTCGGCCCGTTGGAAAATATAATCCGAATACCCGCCCTCGTAGGTTTCGACCCGGCCGGGAATCTGCCCGCGCGGGCCTTCCACCCCGGGCACCACTTCCCACAGCCGCGTGGCCACCGCATCCAGGAACCAGCGGTCGTGGGTGACGGACACCAGCGCCCCGCGCGGGCGCGGCCCACCGAAACGTTCCTTAATATAATGCGCCAGGAAAGTAATCCCCTCAACGTCTAAATGGTTGGTCGGCTCGTCCAGAATAATAATATTCGCGTCCCGCGTGAGGGTGTGGGCCAGGGCCACCCGCCGGCGCTGCCCGCCGGAAAGCTCACGCACCCGCGCCTCGAGGGGAATATCGGGCAGCAGGCCGGCGTGCAGATCCCGCACCCGCGCGTCACTGGCCCATTCGTGGCGCGCAGTGCCGGCGTGAATCGCCTCGAGCACCGTGGTATCGGGCAGCTCATCGGCCTGAGTGAGCGTGGCAAATTTTGCGGTATTGGTCGGGATCACCTCTCCGCTGGTGGGCGCGAGCGTTCCGGTGATGAGGCGCAGCAGCGTGGTTTTCCCTCCCCCGTTCGGGCCGACGACGCCTATGCGGCTGCCGTCCTCTAAACTCAGGGAAACGTTGCTGAGAATATCGCGGCTTCCCAGGCTGACGCCCACGTCATGTACCGAAAGTAAATGTGCCATAGCTGGTGGTCCTTGGAATGGGTTTTTAGTTGAAGAGTTCGCGGGCCTGCGCGATCCGCACATAATCGTCAATGGTGAGGGTTTCCCCGCGTGCCTGGGGTGATACCCCGGCCCGCTGGAGGATGGTTTCGGCGGCGGCCGGGCTGCCGGCCCAGGAACCCAGGGCACTGCGCAGAGTTTTACGCCGCTGAGCGAAAGCGGCGTCGATCACAGTGAAAACGCATTCGCGCAGGTCATCGGTACCGGGCGCGGGCCGCAAACGCAGGTGGACGAGGGCGGAATCCACATTCGGCTCCGGGTAGAAAACGTGGCGGGAAATTTTCGCGCCGCGGGTGGCGCTGCCGTACCAGGCGGCTTTCACGGAGGGCACGCCGTAGGTGCGGGAGCCGGGTGCGGCGGCTAGGCGGTCGGCGACTTCCAGCTGCACCATCACGGTGATGGTTTCCAGGCTGGGCAGGGCTTCCATGAGGGTGAGGAGTACCGGTACCGCTACGTTATAGGGAAGGTTGGCCACCAGGGCGGTGGGGGCGAAGTGCTGCGTGCTGCCGGGAGCGCCGGTGCTGGCGGTTACGGTGGCGGTTGCCGCGGCTTCGGTCTGGCCAGTGCGGAGCGCGGGCGGGCAAGCGAGCTGCTCGGGCCCGGTGATGCTCAGGGCATCCGCGTGCAGCAGCGCGAAATTCTCCGGAGTGCTGTGGCGGCGCGCCACGGTATCAGGGAGCGCGGCGGCCAGGGCGGAGTCGATCTCCACCGCGGATACGTAGGCACCGCTTTCCAGGAGCGCCAGGGTGAGGGATCCCAGGCCCGGGCCAATTTCGAGGACCTTATCCCCCGGGCCCACCCCGGCTTCCCGCACGATTTTGCGCACGGTGCCGCCATCGTGCACGAAGTTTTGCCCCAGGGTTTTGGTGGGGCGGATATTCAGGGCCGTGCACAGCGCGCGCACGTCCACCGGAGTGAGGAGGGCAGTTCCAGCCGGGGTGCTGCCAGCCGGGGTATCACTGGCCGGTTCACTACCGAGCGGTGTGCTACCGGGCTGCGTGTTCCCTGGCGAGCTGTTACCGGGCGAGTCCTGTTGAGCAATATGATTGGCAACCACAGATGCAGTGTACCCGGCTAACTCGCGCTCTCGAAGCACGGCCCGGAGGAAGGTGCGATTCCCAGAGTTACGAAAGTCCCTTCCCGCCTCTCAGCGCTGCAAACGTAGACTCGCGCGAAAACGGCGCAGGAGAGTAGATGGGTTCACACCGAGACCGTTGATGAGAACCAGGATGACAGCAGCCGAAGAAAAAACAATCCAATACAGGCCGCGGTCCATTCCGGCTCCGATCAATGTCACGGAGACTATCCAACCAACTAAGGCACAGCACATAGCGACGATAAATGAGACACCTGCCTGCGCGGTACGGATCTTCCTTGTACTCCAGCCCAAGTTCCAGTACACAAATTCTTTGAGATCCCGCACAGCGGTTTGTTTCCTACGCGCCAGGAGAAGCAGCACGCTCACTACCAGGCCCGCCGCTGCCGCCAGGACTACAAGCACAGGTAGTAATACTTCAACAAGAGCTTCACCAATATCCAGTCCGCGGGCCCCCTTCCGGAACCACACGATCATTGTTACTACTTCACCAAGTAGCGCGCAGAACACTCCGATAAACAGCCCCTCAGCAACGGTTAACCAGCCTAGAAGAGAGATTCGCGGAAGATTCGAGCCACTCCTTCTATTGGCGTAACGAAGCGGAAGGGTAAGAAGGAGCGCATAGATAACAGCCCCACAAACAAGCGGAATGCCTGCTAGTAATCGAGGTTGTTCCGCCACTGAAAACAGTGCCGTCGTTACAAGGGCACATGCGAGGAGAATCAGCCCCCACGATTCTTCCCGAAGAACGGTTGCAAGACATGAGGATGAGGACCATCCTTGATTTTTGAGAACATTGAATCTGGTTCGTCTCGCGGCAAATTCCACCGCTCCCACCACCGCAATCACACCGATGATGAGGATGCCGCCAGCCTGCGCGGTGGAGTGCACCAGAGTGGTGAGGAGGCTTGCCATGAAATCCGCCGCGCCTAGCACAACATAGCGATGATCGACCCAGCCAAGCGCTTCCACGTCTTGACGGCCGGTCTCGCTATCGGTTTGGCCCGCAGCTTGCGGTACCCAAATCTTCGCAGTTCCGAGTGATGAGCCTGCCACTACCCTGGCATCTACACCTAAGGATCGGATTCGATCAGCCACTTTCCCGATAGCTACGAGCGCATCCTCCCGAGTTAGGCCCTCAAGATTCGCGATTCGTACTCTAATAGCGTTGATAGGGAGTTCCTCCGCAAGGGCTTCCGCACTTCCGTAAGAAACCACTGCCGACGGTGGATTCAGCGCAACACCGAGTCCTGAGCGGAGGTGGTCAATCCGCTCGCTTCCCTGCATCAGGTAATTTGAAGAATAAAGTCCGAGCGCTCCGAGAGGATCCGTGCCAGGTGCGTCATCCGTTTTTATTTGCTGCGGAGTGAACTCACCAACCTCAAAGGGGGCGCCACCGTCACGAACAACCGAGCCAAGAGAGTGGTCTAAAGGAGAGGTCGCGCGATACGTAATCTCTGCTCCAATCTCCTGCGGAGTTACTTGCGCGGCTAGAGCGTCAGACTCGTTATAAGAAGTATAAAGGGGAGCAATGCCTACGGGATTCGCCACAAAGCTAGCCCGATATTCCTCGTCAGCCTGAGCACGCGGCGGAGCTTCATCTTCCACCGCCGTTTCGCCCGCGGGAACCGGAGTGAGTTTCGGAGCGAAAACATTATCGACAGTAACGTAAGCGCCATTGGTATAGGTCTCAGTTATTCGCCCGTAGGTTTCCCCTCCCTGTTCTGGAAGAGGCAGCAAAAACGCACGCGAGCCAAAGGGACCATTGTCATGCTCCAGATCAATGCGTTGCTCGACTGCATCCACCGTTTTTCCATGCTCGTCGACGCTCTCTATGGCAACAGAAATAGAGATATTCGGTGAGAAATCCTGGTTAGCAACGTATCCAAATATCTGAGAATTCATCCCATATGCCCGCCATGGCACCGGGCGACCACGTTCCGCCATTCCTGGCATTGCAGCGAGCGGCGCAATCGCCTCGTTTCCTTCTCCCGATCTTGCTTCCTGTGCCAGAGCAAGGTCTTGCTGAGTAACGACAAGACCGTTCGGAAGAGCCGCGAGATCATCTGCACTAAGAGGATCTCCAAGGCCCAATTTATGTTCAACTACCTTGTCGAATTCAATAAGAGGATTGAGCCATTCTCCCGACGATCCCAAAAGTTCACGTTCCGATACGGGATCTACTACTGCGACACTGGTTGCCACATCTGGCAGCGCAAAAGCCGTGAGAAGAACTGAGTTTTCATCCGGGATGGTGACGCTTGGATAGTGATACCGGTAGAGCTCTGGTCGCATGCCTATATGCGACTGGATTCCGGTGGGTTCACCGCCGGTGGGCGTGGGCCGAGCAATGATTCCTGTGGCGTCGAGGTTATATTGCGCCGTGCCTTTATCCAGAACCTTAGTTTCTGACTCAAGCACTTGCCATGTGACGCGATAGCTCTTCACAGGTGACGTTTGGAAATCTATTCTGTCCGAGGCAATTTGCGGAAGTACCCAAAATCCTTTGTAACTGCCGAGAAAACCGACCGGTGCCGCCACTGACACACCCTCAATTTTTCTCACTTCTTCTAGTATTCGCGATTCCAACTCCGGCAAGGTCTGCGCTGCATAGTTTTGTTCCAGCAGCGTCATTCCGGCTTTATCACGTGAGGAATAGAGGGCTTCGCCTGCCTTGTTATCGGTGACCAGAATGTCGTAACGTCCACGCCATTCGTCATCCATTTTGGCCCCGGCGAGGGAGTATGCCATGTGCGAGGCAAAGACCCACGCGAAGCAAAACAGCGCTATGAGCACGTAAACAGAACTGCGCTTCAAACTGGGCCGGAACATTTACAGGGTCACTTTCGTGTCAGCAATGGCCCCAATCACGTCATCGTGAGTGGCGACAAGAATACCGGCTCCCCGCCGTGCCTCCAACTGTAAAATCTCGGCAACCACGTGCGCGTTTCCCAGATCAAGCGACGAGGTGGGTTCATCCAAGATCAGTAGATCAGGTTGCTTTGCAAGAGCTCGTGCCAGCGCTACCCGCTGAGCTTCACCACCCGAAATCTTCGCTCCCCGGCTTTCCGAAATATCTGCAACACCAAGCTTTTCCAGCCATGAGTGTGCAGTGGTCTTATCAACGCCCCCGCACATAACGTTCTTGAGGACAGTTAGGTCGCCTAGTAAAAGCGCTTTCTGGTCCACGTACCCAATATTTGCGCGCCGGATATGTTGCGCTTCGCTTTCACGCAGAGAACTGAGATCTCTACCGCACCAGGAGACTCTTCCCGAACTGGGAGGCAGCTTTCCATATGCCACATCGAGGACGGTGCTTTTCCCCGAGCCCGAGCGGCCAACTACCGCCGTAATGCTCCCGGGCTCTACCGAGAAAGTAAGATCATCAAAAATAACCTTATTCGGCTTGCCAGATACCGAATACACCAAGCTCACCGCTCCAAAACCTATGAGGGTCTTGCAATCCATTTTTAACCGCCTCCCTTCGAGCATTAACTTACGGAGCGTGTGATCTTATAAGGCCCCTACCCCCGGTTGGTCACACCCACGTGACCAAGCAGAGATACACAAGAATAAGAATCACAGCCGCCACCGCCGCGATGAGCAAGGCGATTGTGCGGCGCTGCCGCCGGCCCGCTACACCACTGGAATCCGGTGAACCCCCGTAAGCCTTAGAACCCTGTGAGTGCCCAGATTCCCCAGAATCCCCAGGTTGCCCATCCAGGAATTTCCCCCACGCCAACCCGGCACCCACGAGGATCACAAATTGAATAACCCAGGCGTACCAAGGTAGCCCCACTGACCGCAGCCCGACCATCGAGATCAGCGTCATCGCACCAGCCAATACCGTGCTTCGCACCACATTCATGGTGTAACTGTATACCCGGGGCCGCGGGCTTAGCGCTGCAGGCTTAGTACCACCCGCGGGAATTGGAATGCCCGAGCGCGGCGCAGGGGCTGCCGTAGCGGCCTTCAATATAGCCCAGGCCCCAGCGGATCTGGGTGGCGGGATTGGTCTGCCAATCGGCGCCGGCGGAAGCCATCTTGGAGCCGGGCAGCGCCTGCGGAATGCCGTAGGCCCCGGAGGAGCTATTCTCCGCCAGGTGATTCCAATTCGATTCCCGGTTCCACAGCGTCACCAGGCAGGAGAACTGATCCTGACCCCAGCCGTAAGCGGAGAGCATACCCGAGGCAATTTCCTGGGCGGTGCCGGCGGGAACCACGCTGGCGCTCCCGAGCGCCGCGCTGCCACCGTCACCGCTCACGCCCGCCACCGCGGCGGCGCTTTCCGAGGTCCCCACCTTGACCACTTCATCCACGCGGGCCTGCTTGACCGCGGAAAAAGTCAGGGTACGAGCAACTTCCTTGCCGTTTTCCACCCGGATTTCGTAGGTATTGGCAGAAATGCCATCCTTACCTTCCGTTTCCACCTTGGTGGTGCCTTTGGCAAGCGCGGCGTCGTCGACCTTGGTGGAACCGTGCGCGTCCACCACCTCTTCGGTCACCACGCGCTTTTCCACCCGGGTGATGGTGACCTTCGCGCCGGGGGTGACCGCTTCGGCGAGGCTCTGCGAAACAACGTCGTCCCCGGAAACCATGATCCCGGCTTCCTGCAAGGCTTCCCCGAGGGTGCCCGCCGTGGTGGTGAGGGTGCGTTCTTCGCCTTCAAAATTAACGGTGAAAGAGTATTCGGACACCGTGGCGCCGGCCGCGCGTGCCACCGGGAAACCATCCGCATAAGCATTGGCGGGCATGGACATATGCGACATCAGGCCGATACCACTGCCGGCCAGCAGCACGGCCCCGAGCGCGGCAACCCCGCGCCGGCTGAGCGGGAAAGCGCTAAGCTGGGCGTTCGCGGCGGTATCCTCCACCGCGGCGGGTGCCTGGAATGCGGTACCGGTGGCCTGCGGCCGAGTGGCCAGCGCGGCCTGCACAGCCTCGCTCACCGCGCCGCGTTCCATCATGAGAGCCCGCGACCGCGGACCCGGGGTACGAACCTCAGCCCGAACGAATTGCTCGAGTCCCATTCCCTGTGCGCTGTGACGCCCCACTAAACTTCCTCCGTTGCTTGCGCGAGTACCCTCCGGCCCCGCTTTTATAACGAAACTATATCGAGTGTAATCATTTCGTAACATTTGGACAATGATCCGGAGGGGAAGACTCGTTTTTCTTGAGATTTTCAAGAACGCTCACACGGTGCTCGTGCGATTTTTCCGCGGATTCTTGCGGTTTTTGCGCGTATGGTACGACGACGCCGCCAGCTGGCGCATCGTAATCTGAGCGTTATTTCACACTGTCGGGGAGAGCTGGGGAGGCCCTGGGAGGGAGACGTAGCTAACGCGCCCCCAGCGCGGGCGTTACATCGATTACATTTAAGACTATGAGCACTCAATATCCCGGATACGCACAGCAGCCTGTTCCTCCGAGCTACCCCGTTCCCTCCGCATCGAAGCGTGGCACCGGCGCACTGCGCGGCCTGGCGGCTCTGACCACCGCGCTGAGCATCGCTCTTATTATCTTGTGCTTCACGCCGGTCCTGGCCCTGGGTGAAGATAATGCCTCGATCTTCGGGCTGGCGCATCCGGGTGGCGTGTGGCTGCCCGTGATCCTGTACGGCGTGGGCCTCCTGTTGGCGCTGCTGGCGGGAGTGCTCGGTTTGTTCACCACCGGCCGGGCAACCCAGGCTTTTTCGTGGCTGGCACCGCTGGGCGGGGCGGTCACCCTGGGTGGGCTCGTGGCGCTCTCCTTGGATAGTTCGGTGGGTGCGCTACGCGAATTCGGGGCGCAGTACACCGCGCTTTTCTGGGTGACCGGCGTGCTGGCCCTCATTCTAGCGCTGGTGGGGATCACGCAAGGCGTGGCTGCGGGCACGGCCGCGAAGAAGTCCGCGCGCCCCGCGTATCAGGGCTATCCCAGCTATCCCGGCTATCCCGCAGCGCAGCCCTACGGGCAGGGCGGCTATCCGGCGCCCGGGTACCCGAGCCAGGGCGCGCCGATGCAGGGGTACCCGCAGGGCTACGGCCAGGGCTACCCGGGTCAATCTCAGTATCCGGGCCAGCAGCCCTATGCCCAGCAGTACCGCCAGCCCTACGGCCAGCAAGCGTACGGGCAGCAGGCAGGGACCCAGAGTCCCGAGTCGGAAAGCCCGCAGAACTAACGAACCGCAGAACTAAACGAGCCGCGAGGCTGACTCAGCCGCAGCACCAACTAAATCCCAGAACTAACTAGGCCGCGCCCAGTTCCCCGTACACCGCCCGGGTGTTCTCCAGGAGCTGGGCGCACCAGTGCGCTTCGCTTAGGCCGCGCAGTTCGGCCCCGAAACGTACCGTCCACGCCATCACGTAGGGGGCGTTGGGGTGGCCGCGCCAGGGCACGGGCGTGAGGTAGGGGGCATCGGTTTCCGCGAGGAGCAGCGCCGGATCAAAAGCTTGGAAGGCCGCGCGGAGCTCATCATTGGCCGGGTAGGTCATTTGCCCACCAAAACTTCCGTACCAGCCTTCCTGGTTGCATAGCTCGGCAAGCGCGGCGTCGCCGGAAAAAGCGTGGAAAACTACGCGACTCGGGGCGCCGTCACGGCGCAGCACCTCCACGCAATCGGCGTGGGCCTCGCGGTCGTGAATCTGAACGGGCAGGTCGAGCTCGCGCGCGAGGGCGAGGTGGGCGCGGAACGCCTCGATTTGGGCGGCGCGGCCCTCCTCGGAAGTGCGGAAATAATCGAGCCCAGTTTCCCCAATAGCAACGACGGCGCTGGAGCGGGCCGCCTCCGCCACCCGACCGATGGCATCCTCCAGGCTGAGGGCGTGGTGAGCGGCGAGCTCCTGGGCTAACCCATCCGGGCCGGTCGCGGTGATGCCGCGATGCCGGGCGGCCTCATTGGGGTGGATCGCGAGCGCGGCGGAAAAATGGGCGCGATCCGCTTCTGCCACCGCAACGGTGGGCAGCAGATCCGGAACCTCGCAGGCGCAGGTAATGGCGTGGCATACCCCGGCGGCGTCCATGGCGGCAGCTTCCTCGCTCGGCAGCATCCGCCCGCGCGGCGGGGTGAGCGCAGAACCCGAGCCGCCGGACTGCCCCTCCCCCGCCGGCACCCAAATATGGGTGTGATTATCGATAACCGGACCGGCAAGCCGGGCCGGAGCATCGGGCAGGTACCAGCGGCGGGCCCGCTTTTTCTCCTTCGCGGAGAGGGCCGCGAATTCTTCCGGCGCTAATTCATTGCGCACGTTTAGCCCTCAACAACGCATCGAGGCGCTCCAGTTCCTCATCAACCACGCTGGTATCCAGCTTGGTGAAAACCGGGGACGGCTTCGAGATCGGGGTGCCAACCTGCACTTCCACCCGCGCCCACGGATGCGGATCGGAATAATCCCCGGTAATAATCGGGTAGGGCTTACCGGAATCCAGGTCGGTGACTTCTTCCAGGCGCGGCATCGGGGAAATATCACCGGCCCCGCCCAGCACCCGGTCCACCGCATTCGAAGAATGCGGAAGGAATACGCTCATCATGGTATTAAGATCAGAAACCACCTGAATGAGGGTGTGCAGCACCGTGCCCAGGCGCTCACGCTGGGAAGGGTCCTTCATCTTGAAAGGCTCGGTAGCGGAAACGTAGCCATTGGCCTCCCCTACCAGCCGCATAATTTCGGTGAGCGCGGCGCGCTGGCGGTGCGCGGCAATGGCATCACCCACGGTAGCGAACCCGGCTTCCACCGCATCCAGGAGCTCCCGGTCCACATCCTCGAGCGGCCCGGCCGCCGGGATTTCCCCGAAGTTCTTCGCGATCATGGCCGCGGTGCGATTGACGAGGTTCCCCCAGCCGGCCACCAGCTCGGAATTATTACGCCGCACAAATTCCGCCCAGGTGAAATCAGCGTCGGAAGTTTCCGGGCCGGCAATGGAAATAAAGTAGCGCAGTGCATCGGGCTGGTAGCGCGAGAGCACATCGCGCACATAAATCACCACGCCCTTGGACGAGGAGAACTTCTTACCTTCCATGGTGAGGAATTCCGAAGCCACCACCTGGGTGGGCAGGTTGAGCGTACCCAAATCCCCGGGCTGGCCGCCCCGGCTCCCCTCCCCGTTATAGGCGAGGAGTTCGGCCGGCCAGATCTGGGAATGGAAAACAATATTATCCTTGCCCATGAAGTAGTAGGAGCGGGCATCCGCGTTATTCCACCAGGCCCGCCAATCCTCCCGGCTTCCCACTCCGCGCGCTTCACGCCGGCGTGCCCATTCAATAGAGGCGGATAGGTAGCCGATAACGGCGTCGAACCATACGTAGAGGCGCTTGGAGGGTTGATCTTCCCACCCGGGTACCGGAATGCCCCAGGTAATATCCCGGCTCATCGCGCGCGGGCGTACATCTTCCAGGAGGTGCTTGGAAAATGAAATGACATTCGGGCGCCACTTCCCAGATTCTTCCACCTCATCAAGCCACTGCCCCAGGCGCTCCGCAAGCGCCGGCAAGTCCAAGAAATAATGCTCGGTTTCGCGGAATTGCGGCGTTTTCCCGGAGACCTTGGAGACCGGGTCGATAAGATCCTGCGGATCAAGTTGGTTACCGCAACTATCGCACTGGTCCCCGCGGGCCGAGGTGTTACCGCACAGCGGGCAGGTGCCTTCAATATAGCGATCCGGGAGGGTATTCCCGGTTTCCGGATCGAAGGCAACCGGGGCGGAGTGCACCACCATATAACCGTTATCCCGGCACACCTCAAACATCTGCTGCACAACCCGCTCGTGATTAACCGTGGTGGTGCGGGTGAACAGATCGTAGGAAAGCCCGAGCGACACCAGGTCCTCCACAATAATGCGATTATTGCGGTCCGCGAGTTCTTCCGGGGTGATTCCCTCCGCGTCGGCCGAAACCAAAATAGGGGTGCCGTGTTCATCGGTACCCGAGACCATGAGGACATCCTCCCCCACCATGCGCATATAGCGCGAGAACACATCCGAGGGAACACCGAATCCAGCAACGTGACCAATATGGCGCGGGCCGTTGGCATACGGCCAGGCAACAGCGGAGAGAATATGAGTCATGGCCACCATTCTACTAGCGTGCCGGCGCGCGCGCCCGCTCGCTGGCTATCACGCGTGCCCACTAGCTGGCTACCACGCGTGCCCGCTAGCGCGCCCGCATCCCCGCGCCTAAACTATAAGGGCGCGGCGCCACCATTGCGAAACCAGCCGGCCGCCGCGCACCGCGTGATGACCCGCTTCATCAGGAGGATGACTATGGATGAGACCCGCGCACTCATCATTGTTGACGTGCAACCCACATTCTGCGAAGGCGGCAGCCTCGGGGTAGATGGCGGTAACGCCGTTGCCGAACGCATTGCAGATTTTGTCACCGATAACGCCGAGGAATACGCTCTCATCGCCACCACCCAGGATTGGCATATTGATCCGGGCCCGCATTTTTCCGAGAATCCGGATTTTGTGGATAGCTGGCCGCCCCACGGCGTAGCCGATACCCCGGAGGCGGAGCTGCACGAATCCATCGCGGCGCTTCCTATCGACGTCCAATTCAAGAAGGGCCAGTACGCCTCGGGTTATTCCGGTTTCGAGGGCACCGATCCGCAGGGGAATCTCCTCGAGGACGTCCTGCGCACCGCCGAGGTCACGGATGTGGACGTGGTGGGTATTGCCGAATCGCATTGCGTGCGCGCCACCGCTATTGACGCGGTCCGTAACGGTTTCCGCACCCGCGTTTTTTCCGACCTCACCGTGCCCACCTCCCCGGAACTCGGGGCCGCGGCCCGCGTGGAGATGGACGAAGCGGGCGTGGAGCAGCTGCAATCCTCGGAGGCCTTCGGTTTTTACGAAGAGTCTGAGGTTCCGGATGAATTTGATGATCCGTACGACGCCGCCGCAGCTGGCGATGAGGAACTCGAGCACCTCGATGAGGATTACGAGCTCTACGAGGACGATGATTTCGATGACTACGCCGAAGAAGACGAAGATATCGATTTTTCGGATGAGGTCAATGAGGCCGATTTCGATTTCTCCGATATCGACTACCGCCCCGGAATGGACTCCGCGAAATAGCGCGGGTGTGCCAGCAGGCCCGCGAGACTCGCGAGGGGCCCGCTAAACCGAGCGCCAGAAGTCTTTGACCAGTTCCTCACGGTTAGCCACCTGGCTTTTCTTGAGGATATTGTGCACGTGCACCTTCACCGTGGAAGGTGATAGGTAGAGCTCGGTGGAAATCTGGGAATTTGTTTTCCCGCGCATGAGGTAGCCGAGCACTTCTTCTTCGCGCTTCGATAGCCCCCGGGCCTGGGAATAGAACACCAGGGAGGATTCGATGAAATCCTCCTCCAGGTGATTGACGGTTTCCGGGGGCCGGTCGAAGTGGATGCGCAGCACCCGCACCCCGAAACGCATCACGTGGATCACCCAGCAGATATACATGAGGTTTTCCAAGAAATTGCGTTCAGGAAGGAAGGCCAGCGCGGAAGCACTATCCGCGTGGGGAGCCACAAGGAAAATAAAGGTTATATTCCAGGCGAAGGTTCCCAGTACCGCCACCCAGGTAGCAACGTAAAGCCAGCGGTGGCGGCGCTGGCGAATTTTCTCCACCCCGGTGGTGGCATGCACATAATTCCACGTTGCCACGCTGAGGATCCCAATCACCACGATGCCGCGCATGGAGAAGAACACGAATTCCCGCCAGGCCGGATCGGGAATTAGCAAAGCCCCGGCACTGCCCACAATAAAAATCCCGGCCGGGATGAGGGTGCTGTGCCATTCCACTTTCGCTTCCGGTTCCGTCATGAAGGTGGCGTAGGTCAACCAGATCAGCCCCATGAGCAGGGCCCCCAGGGTGATGGATTCCAGGGGCGCGGTGATGTGGTAGACGCTGTCAATATTGCGTGGGTGGGTGAAGTCCGTGCGGGCCACGGTTGCGACGTCGAAAAAATACACGAGGAAAAGGGCAGCGCAACATACAAACATGCGACGGCGCGAAACGAGATAACACGCAAGCGCCGTCGCCGAACCCATGAGGATGAAGAGTCCCACCATCCAGGTGTAATAAAACAGTCCTATCGTCATTGCATAGCTCCGTTGCCTTCACCACGCGATTCCGCCACGGTTGCCCGCTACGCGGGATCGCGAGCGCGAGTGTCTCGCGCCACACCGTCACATTATAAAAGCATTAACCGCCGCGCCGAAATACCGGGCCGGCGGAATGCACGCTGCGGCCCCGGCGGTACCACGCCCGCCGGAGCCGCGCGTTTCGGCTATTTTTTAGCCGTATTCTTCGCGCCTACGCGCCGTAGATAAGCACCTGAGCCACGCAGGCCACCCCGCCGAAGCCGAGTACGAAGAGCACCATCGGCCACACGAAGCGGAACCAATGCTGGTACTTCATATCGAGCATCTGCAACGTTGCCATGACCAGGCCCGTGGGTGCCAGGAAGAGCATCGCGTACTGACCCCATTGATACGCACAAACGATGATCCACCGCGGGATACCCACGGCGTCGGCCAGCGGCGCCATAATCGGCATGGCCAGCACGGCCAGACCGGAGGAGGACGGCACCACAAAACCGAGCACGAAGAAGATCAGCAGCATAATAATGATGAAGAGCGGACCGGACATCCCCGAGACCAGGTTCGTTGCCGAATGGAGCAGGGAGTCGGAAATGAGGCCGTCGTTCATCACGATATTGATGCCGCGCGCCAACCCGATGATGAGCGAAACGCCCACCAGGCTGGAGGAGCCTTCGATGAAGGCATCCGTCAGCTGTTTCTCATTGAGGCGGTCTTTCCCGAAGAGGGAAATCGCCATAACCGCGATGGTAATGGTGAGGAAGGAGGCCGCCATGGTCGGGAACCACCAGCCCATGGCCATAACGCCCCACACCATAATCGGGAAGGCGGATACGAAGAGAACGAGGATGATTTTCTTCTGCCAGTTGAAGGCGGGAACATCATCAGCGTGGGTGGTCATCGCCCACTGTTTCTCGAAAGCCTCGTGATCTTCGTAAACGTAGGACTTCGTGAAGTCCTTCTTAATCATTTTTGCGTAGCGGTGCAGGTACCACACCACCACAATGGCGCCCACGATACAGCCACCCACGCGCCAGATAATGCCATCCGTGAAGGGGATACCTGCGGCATTGGAGGCGATCACCACGGAGAAGGGGTTGATCGTGGAGAAGGTGGTTCCCATAGATCCGGCCAGGAAGATCGCGCCCACGCAGATAATGGAGTCGTATCCCATGGCCAGGAATATGGGTACCAGAATCGGGTAGAAGGCCACCGCTTCTTCTTCCAGGCCGCACAGCGATCCGCCTACCACCATGAAGACGGATACCGCGAAGACGAGGAGGAATTCGTGGCCCTTGGTTTTCTTCGTCAGCGCGATGAGCCCTGACTCGAATGCACCTGTTTTTCTCACCACCCCGATGAGGCCGCCGAGCACGAAGATGAAGACCATAATGTCCACCGCTTCGATCGTGCCGTGCACCATGGCGACCGGAATATCGGCGACGCTGGCCGGATTCTGCTCGAGGGATTCATAGGAGCCCGGTACCGAGATCGGCTTATTGAGGGCCCCGGAGGTGAATTGGGAGAGGTCAATATCCATGCCCAATTCGCTCAGGGTGTCCTGAGTGCCGGGGTATTCCTTGGTTTCCCCCTGCGGGCTGAGCACGGAGAAGGTGCCGGTATCCGAGCTGTAGCTCAGCTTGGCGTAGGAGCCGGCCGGCACCAGCCACGTGGCGATAGCCGCCACGATGGTCAGGAAGAAGAGAATCGTGAAAGCGCCCGGGATGGTAATACCGCGCCGCTTCTTGCGGGGTGTTGTTGTGCCGGTGTCTTCGTCGGCCCCATTGCCGACGGGGGCATCGTTTGTGCGTGTTGTCATGATTGTGTCCTTCGGACTTAGGCGATGATCGCGGTGCCGCTCTCCCCGGAAATTCCCTGTTCGGCCTTTTCCAGAGAGGTAATAATGGCGCGTTTCCCGGCCGCGCCGTCCACGAATTCGAGGCAGGCTTCGACCTTGGGCAGCATGGACCCGGGGGCGAATTGTTCTTCCTCGATGTACTGGCGGGCTTGAGCCACGGTCATTTCGGGCACATCGCGCTGCGTGGGTTTGTTGAAATCAATGGCGACCGCGTCCACGGCGGTGAGGATGAGGAGAGTATCGGCGTCGACCTCCCGCGCCAGCAGCGCGGCGGTGCGATCCTTATCGATGACGGCCGCAACTCCGCGGTATCCCGAGCCTTCCTTGACCACCGGGATGCCGCCGCCACCGGCCGCGATCACGATGGTGCCGGCCTCCACGAGCGAGCTAATAACATCGCGTTCCACGATGGAGACGGGGAGCGGGGAGGCCACCACCCAGCGCCAGCCGCGCCCGGCATCCTCCACGTACTTGTTTCCGGTTTCCTCCATGAGGACCCGGGCATGTTCTTCGGTGAAGAAAGCCCCCACCGGCTTGGTTGGGCGCCCGAAAGCGGGATCTGCGGCGTCGACCTCCGTTTGGGTGACCACCGAAATAACCGGGCGGGCAATCTGCCGTGCCGCAAGTTCGGCCTCGATGGCCTGCTGGAGGTGGTAACCGATATAGCCCTGGGACATGGCGCCGCATTCGGCGAAGGGAATCGACGGTGTTTCCCCGGCGGCCGCGGAATTATCGGTTGCGACCTTGATCATGCCCACCTGCGGGCCGTTCCCGTGGGTGACAACGACGTCATTGCCGGTTGCCACCAAATCCACGATGGAGCGGGCGGTTTCCTTAATAAGTTCGAGCTGCTGCTCCGGGGTCTTCCCGAGCGCATTGCCGCCCAGCGCAACCACAATTTTTTCGCCGGCGGTACGGGTATTTTCCTGAGTCATCTTCTGTCCTTTTCACGCGCGGGCGACGCGCCGCGGGGTGGCCCTGCTACCTGCAGCCAGCTCCCCGGCGTCGTCGCCCGCGCTACCTGGGCACGGCCGCGCGGGCACGTGCCTGAACCCTCCTAGGAGAGGGTTGCGTACATAACGGCCTTAATGGTGTGCATGCGGTTCTCGGCTTCGTCGAAGACGCGCGAGCGCGGACCTTCGAAGACCCGGTCTTCCACTTCCATTTCCGTCACCCCGAACTTCTTGGCGATTTCCGCGCCGATGGTGGTGTTGGTGTCGTGGAAGGAGGGCAGGCAGTGCATGAAGATCGCTTCCGGATCGGCCTTGTCCATGAGTTCCTGGGTGACGCGGTAGGCTTCCAGCTCCGCGATACGCGAGGCCCACACTTCATCCGGTTCGCCCATGGAAACCCAAATATCGGTGTAGAGCACGTGGGCGCCGGTGGCGGCCTCCGCGGCATCTTCGGTGAGGGTCACGCTGCCGCCGGACTGCGCGGCGAGTTCCTTGCAGGTATCCACCAGCCACTCTTCGGGCATGCGATCCTTCGGGCCGCAGGCCACGAAGTTGAGGCCCAGCTTGGAGCAGACCACCATAAGCGAGTTCGCCACGTTATTGCGCGCATCACCGAAGAACACAAACTTCTTGCCCTTGATGCCATCCTCGAAGTTCTCCTGGACGGTGAGAATATCGGCGAGCATCTGGGTGGGGTGGAAGAGGTCGGTCAGGCCGTTCCATACCGGCACCCCGGCCTTGGCGCCCATTTCTTCCACGAGTTCCTGGGAGAAACCGCGGTATTCGATGCCGTCGTACATGCGGCCCAGCACCCGGGCGGTATCCTCAATGGATTCCTTCTTGCCCATCTGTGAGCTGCCCGGATCCAGGTAGGTCACGCCCATGCCCAGGTCCATGCCGGCCACTTCGAAGGAGCAGCGGGTGCGGGTGGAGGTCTTTTCGAAGAGCAGCACAATATTCTTGCCTTCGAGGTAGCGGTGCGGGGTGCCGCTGAGCTTGAGTTCCTTGAACTGCGCGGACAGACGCAGCAGGTAGCGGATTTCATCGGGCGTAAAATCGAGCAGCTTGAGGAAGTTGCGTCCGCGGATATTGACAGCCATTGTCGTTCCTTTCCTAGCGCGGTCCGTGGTCCCGTTCGGGCAGACCGGCCAGCGGTAACGGGGTCTTCTTTGGCCCCTGGGATCACTGTTGGCTGTCCAACCCGTACCCGCCTCGCGGCGAGAGGATCATGTCCCGGCCCCGGTTCCCCGGGGGTTGTTTTTACTGTGCATGATCCAGGTCACGCGCGCTAGGAAAATCCGGGTGGAGCGCGGGTGGAACGTGGTTTAGCCGCGTTTTTTGGCCCCTAAACCCCACTAAACCCGCGTATTTCCGCGCTTTATTCGCCCTGCTCCAGGGCGGCGCGGTAGAGCTCATTCGTGCGTAAACCGGTGCGCGCGGCCACGAAAGCGGCGGCGTCTTTGCGGCGCAGGCCGAGCTGGCACAGTTCGGCGACGTCGCCCACGGCCCGCGTGCGCACCTGTTCTTCCCTTTCGGCCGCACTACTTCCTGTTACGACGACGACGATCTCTCCCAGTGCCCCCGACTCGAAACGCTGCGCGAGTTCGGCCAGGGGCCCGCGCACGATTTCCTCGTGCGTCTTGGTGAGCTCCCGGCAGACCGCCGCCTCGCGCCCGGGGCCGAAAGCGGTGACGAAATTGGCGAGGGTGGCCCCCAGGCGGCGCGGGGATTCGAAGAAAATCATGGTGCGTTCTTCGCTTTTCAGGGCCGCGAGTGCGGCGGCCTGTTCCCCGGCTTTGCGCGGGAGGAATCCTTCGAAGGTGAAACGGTCGGTGGGCAGGCCGGAAGCGACGAGCGCGGTGAGCGGGGCGGAAGGGCCGGGGACCACGGTCACGGGGATACCGGCTGCGCGGGCGCGTACCACCAGGCGGAAACCGGGATCGGAAACGGAGGGCATGCCGGCATCGCTGACCATGAGGACGCGCGCGCCGGAGCGGGCTAGGTCGATGAGGTGGGCGCCACGTTCGGCTTCATTATGTTCGTAATAGGAGAGCACCTGGGCGCTCACCTCGATACCGATCCGGGCGGCGAGCTGGTAAAAACGCCGGGTATCTTCCGCAGCCACGGTATCGGCCCGCGCAATTTCGGCGCGCAGGCGCGGCGAGGCGTCGGCGTCGTTTCCAATGGGGGTGGCGGCAAGAACAATTCCCGCGTGCTGGCTTTCGTTCTGACCGGGGTGGTGCCCCTCGTGCTGTCCGGCATCCTGACCTGTGCTCATTCTGCTATTCTGCCACGTGCCTCGCCACCACGCGGGCGGGCAGTTATCGATAGAATCCGCACGTGAGCGAAAAACTAAGCGAACCCATCGGGCGCCTCCCCCGCGAGTGCGCGGAGCGCTACGAAGACGAGCTGCGCGGCCGGCTCGGGCTGGCCCCGCGCGGATTAGACTGGCTCACCCGCAGCGAAAAACGCCTGGGGTGGTGGATTACGGGAGCGATCACGCTCATCGCCGCCCTCACGCGTTTCTTCCGCCTGGGTTTCCCCGACCGCCTCATGTTTGACGAAACGTACTACGTCAAGGGCGCGAATTCGCTGCTGCGCCTGGGCTACGAGGTGGATTGGCAGGGCGGCACGGAATTCGACGCCGCTTTTGCCGCCGGCGACTTCTCCCACACCTCACCGGCCGGGGACTACGTGGTTCACCCCCCGCTCGGGAAATGGATTATGGCAGTAGGCCAGGCCATTTTCGGGGAAACTTCCCCCTTCGGCTGGCGTTTTATGGTGGCGCTGGCCGGCACCCTCGCGGTGGCGCTCCTCGTTCGCATCGCCCTGCGGCTTTTCCTCAACCCGTGGCTGGCCGGGGTGGCCGGCATCGCGATGGCCCTGGACGGCATGGGCATCACTCTCTCCCGCATCGGGATCCTCGATAACCTCCTCGCTTTCTTTGTATTGGCCGGATTCTGGGCGCTGCTGCGCGACCGCGATTGGACCCGGGAACGCCTTGCCCACCGGGTGGCTTTCGGGCCGGTACGAGCGGACGGCAGTCCGGCCGCCTGGGGCCCGCGGGTGTGGTGGCGCCCCTGGATGCTGGCCGCCGGAGTATTCCTGGGGCTGGCCTGCGGGGTGAAATGGTCCGGGATTTACGCCGTGGCAGTTTTCGGCCTGGTGGCTTTCGCCTGGGGCATGGCGGCCCGCCACGCGGTGGGCCTGCGCCTATGGGTAGGCGCCGCGGTTTTCCAGGAAGGCATCCCGGCTTTCGTGCATCTGGTTCCCACCGCCGCCGCTACCTACGTGGCTTCCTGGTTCTCCTGGTTCCGAGATAGCCGTTCCTGGGGGCACGGCTGGGCGGCCAGCGTGCGCGAGAGCACCCCGGAGGCCCTCCCCTTCTCCTGGCTCCCCAATTCTTTCAACGACCTAGCGCACTACCACAGCCAAATGTGGGATTTCCACAACGGGCTCTCTACCCCGCACACCTACCAATCCTCGGTCTGGCAGTGGTTCGTGCAATGGCGCCCGGTCTCGTTCTGGTGGCCTACCTCCGAAGAAATGGCCGGGCAGTGCCCGAGCGGCGAGCGCTGCGTCCAGGCGGTCACCTCGGTGGGCAACCCGGTGGTGTGGTGGCTGGCACTCCTCGCCCTGGTGGTGGTGCTCTGGGTGGCTTTCACCCGTTTCGACTGGCGCGCCTGGGCAATCCTAAGCGGCTACCTCGCCATGGCCGCGCCGTGGTCGCTGTACATGGACCGCACTATTTTCCAGTTCTACGCCGTTGCTTTCCTCCCCTTCGTGGCCCTCGCCCTCACCTACGGCCTCGGCTTTATCACCGGCGCGCTGGGCGCCCCGCACGCGCGCGGAACCGGGAGCGTCCGCGCTGATCTATACGACGACGCAGCCTGGGGCCACGCAGACTTTATCCGCGATGAGCCACCTGGTGTATGCGCCTATCCCGTGCGCTGGTGGCGATGCCGGATTAGCCGCCGCACGCTTGTGGCGTGCGGCGCCGTCGTCGTTCTTATTATTCTGGCGGCGCTATTCTGGTACCCGATCTGGACCGGGCAAACGGTTTCCTATGAGTTTTGGCGCCTGCATATGTGGCTGCCGTCGTGGATTTAGCGCGGCGGGCAATGCTCGCATTTTCGGACAACGTTCAGAAACTTTCCAGAATCGGCGGGCATGCTACCCGGTGTGACCGGACCACCGCGGCAGCCGTGGCGGGGCTAGGTGCGGAGTGAGGAAAGGACGTTTCACATGACGGATCAGTGGCGTAATGACTCGGGCGAATCGGGGGCGAACCGGCCCGGCGTGAATCAGCCGGGGGCGAGTCAGCCGGGCGGCACGCAGGCAGCCGGCGCTCAGCCGGGCGGAACGCAGGCAGGCGGCGCGCAATCGAATAGCTACACGAATGCGTACCACTACCCCAGCGCCCCCTCCGCCGGGTACGCTTCCACCGCGGGCAGCGCCTCGGCCGCGAGCAGCGGAGCCGCGCACTACGGGTACGCTTCCGCGCAGCCGCCCTATCCGGGCAGCTCAGCAGGGAACGGCTCAGGCGGGTACTCGGGAGGTTATTCCGGAAGTTATCCGGGCTCGTACCAGAGCGCTTCGCAAGGTTCCTATCAGAGCGCATTTCCCGGGGCATATCAGGGTGGGTACCAGGGCTCGTACCAGGGCTCCTACCAGCAGCCTGGCTACGGGTACGGTTATGGCCCCCAATTCGGGGCCGCTCCGGCACCGGTCAAGCGGCGTTCGAAGGGTACCACCGCCATTCTTGTCATTATCGGAATGGTGGTCGCGCTGCTCGTGGGCACCGGGGTGGGGTATTTCGGCCTGGCTCCGGAGCCGCAAGCGAGCTCCCCTTCCGTCAAGGATCCTTTTAGCTTCCAATATAACGACGGCCTGACCTCGCCGAATGATGGGCGCCAGCAGGGCGGGGCGGAACCGTATATGCCGATTCCGCGGGATTTCCCCACCCAGCTGCCCGGCGGTAACCACGGCGCGGACGGTCCTATTGACCGCGGCGAAAAGGTAAGCCCGGCCGGCGTAGCAATTATTAATGCGCGCATGGGCTCCGGTATGGGTGCCGGCAGCGGGATTGTGCTGACCGCAGACGGGCAGGTGCTCACGAATTACCACGTGGTTATGGGATCGGATGCCATCCAGGTAGAGATTCCGGCCGCCGGGAAAACCTACGCGGCCAGTGTTATCGGGCATGATGAGAAGCGCGACGTCGCCCTATTGCAACTCAAGGACGCTTCCGGACTCACCCCGGCAAAAATTGCCAGCACCCCGGCCAAGCAGGGCGATAAGGTCAGCGCGGTGGGCAACGGGCGCGGCCAAGGCTATCTCACCGAGATTAAAGGCGAGGTAACCGGGCTGGGTATGGACGTGCGGGTGGCCACCGAGGACGGCCTGAGCTTTGACACCCTCAAGAATATGATCGTCACCGACGCCGATGTGGTGCCCGGCTATTCGGGCGGGCCCATGATGAACACCCAGGGTGAAGTGGTGGGGATGAATAGTGCCGCGTCGCAGGGCACCACCTCCGCGCAGGTGTACGGTTTCGCGATTCCTATCGAGCGGGCGCTGTCCATTGTGGAGCAGATCCGCGCCGGGAAGAGTGACGATAATGTGACTGTGGGCAAGAATGCTGCTCTCGGGATTACCGTGGGGCTCAGCGAGCAGGGCGGGGTGACCGTGCTGGCCGTCGGCCCGAATTCCGGGGCGGCCAAGGCCGGCGTCAAGGAAGGCGATACGATTCTCAGCCTGGATGGCCAATCGGTTTCCAGCCCGGCGCAGGTAGCTAAGCAGGTGCGCACCCACAAGGTCGGGGACACCATCACCCTGGAGATTGCGCGCGGCGGCGGTACCCCGCAGACCATCGAGGTGACGCTGGGCGAATCGCCGGTGAACTAAGCGGGAGGCGGTGCGGCCGGCATACCAGAACTGGCGGCCGGAAGTAAACCGGGGCGGCACTCCGCAGAGAACCGGACCACCGCGCCGCCGTAACTCGCGGCCGAAATACCAGAAGGGGACCTGAACAGCTTCTGCTGCACAGGTCCCCTTCGGTGTTCCACAGGGAGCGGCGTACCGCTCCGGTACTTCAAGGCGCGGGGATCATCAGGCCCGCTGCCCTGGAGACTTTACTTCGAGGCGAGGCGGGCGCCTTCCACGAGGGTCTCGAGCTTCGCCCAGGCGATGGACGGGTAGATACGCCCGCCCAGCCCGCAATCGGTCGAGGCGATCACGCGCTCGGGGCCCACCAACGAGGTGAAATGCTCGATACGCTGGGCCACCAGCTCAGGGTGTTCCACCACGTTCGTGGAGTGGGAAACAACGCCGGGGATGAGGACCTTGTCCTCCGGCAGGGCGATATCTTCCCAAATCTTCCATTCGTGGGCGTGGCGGGCATTGCCCGCTTCGAAGGTCAGGCCGTGCGCCTTCACTTTCAGACACAGATCCACGATATCGCGGAAGGGAATATCGGTGGTGTGCGGGCCGTGCCAGGAACCCCAGCACACGTGCAGGCGCACGAGTTCCGGATCGATGCCTTCCAGCGCGTAGTTGATCGCTTCAATACGGCGAGCCACCCACGTGCGGTAATCGGCAACCGCCGGTTCCGGATTGACCTGGTCCCAGCCTTCCGCCAGCGAGGGATCGTCGATCTGGACGGTCAGGCCGGCATCGGTGATGATCTTGTATTCCTCGTGGAGGGCATCGGCCATCGCGGTGAGGACTTCATCTTCCGACTTGTAATACGTATTGGAAATACGCGCCGCGGACCCGGGAGACAGCGCCGCAATGAACCCGGAAGAAGCATCGAGACCATTAGCCTTGAGTGCCTTGAGCGTAAGGTCGACGTCGCGCTGGGTTTGTTCGGCACCGATGTAGGTCACGGGGCCGGTGATGGTGGGCATGGCCACTTCCTGGCGCTTGGCCTGGTGGATTCCCGATTCCGGATCCGTGTAGGCATCCTTGAACCGCTGCCAATCCCGGCGCTGATCGAAGGGAACGAGCTCGACCGCTCCCCCGCCCGCGGTGGCAGCCGCGTGGAATTCGTTATCCGTGAATTCCAGCCCGCCCAGGCGCGAGAAGGAGTACCACCACCAGGAACCGTAATTGGTTACTTCGGTCATGACGTGACCGTATTCGCCGTCGTTAATAATATCGAGGCCGATCTCCTTCTGGCGCGCAACAACGCCCGCAACTTCGGCATCGAGCTTTTCCTTGAATTCAGCCTCGCTAATCTGGCCGTTCTGGTGCGCTTCGTTGGTAGCGCGCAGCGAATCGGTACGCGGGAGGGAGCCGACGTGGGTGGTCTTGATCTTCGTCATATTAATATCCTTTGTGCTGGGTGTGGTGATGGAGATCGGTCCGACTCAGCGTATCCCATCAACGATACGACGCCGCAGCGGCGGGTGCTCGGTGAGACGTAACGGACCGGGGCGAGATGTCCTCGCGCGCGGAATCGCCCGAAGGCCAAGTGGAATCCGCGCTAGCCCAGCATTCGCATTCGGGCGGCGGGCATCGTCATGGCAGAGCGAGGATCAGTGAGAACCATGGTGCATCCTTTCCGTCCGAATCGAGGCGCCGGGGCCGTGCCGCCGGCATTGCTATCAGGTGATGCCCCGTGCGGGCACCCACCTCCAGTAGCCTAGAGGGAATTATTAAGCCACGTCAAACTATTGACCACTATATGAGATGAGGGTTATAGATTGAGGCATAAGGCCAGGTGCTTGGGCAGTTTGATACACATAACGGACCGGCGCACTGGACCCGCCGCGTGTACAGAATCCGCCAGAGATACAGGACCTGCCGGATACACAGGACCCGCCAGAGACACAGAATGGGCCCGGGTAGAAACCCGGACCCATTCAGCGTGAAACGATGAAACAGTTGAGGATGAATTACCTAGTGGCAACCAGCCTCGGAACTGTTGTCAGTGCCAGAGGCAGGTTTGCTTAGGCAAACTTGCGGTAGGCAACGAAGGCGCCACCGGCCAGGAGGAGCAGGGCAGCTCCACCGGCAGCCGCACCGGCGTCAACACCGGAGTTGGCCAGCTTCTTACCTTCGGCCTTCTTGGCTTCCTTCTTGGGGTCAGCCTTCTTCTCAGCCTTGGGATCAGCCTTCTTGTCGGCATCCTTCTTGGGCTCAGCCTTCGGGTCCGCCTTCGGATCGACCTTCTTGTCGCCGTCCTTCTTCGGGTCAACCTTGGGCTGCTCGGGCTTCGGGGTCTGGCCCTTCAGCGCGTCAAGAGCCTTCTGGGCGGCATCCAGTTCAGCAACGGCCTTGTCGTAGGCGCCCTGAAGCGCCTCAACACCCGGGAAAGCATCGAGGGCTTCTTCAGCGTAGCTGAGGGTACCCTTCTGGATGTCGATGTAACCCTGGATGTCAGCGATATCAGTCTTGATATCTTCCACTGCACGAAGACCGGCAACGCCAGCCTGTGCGGTGTTCATAGCCGTCTTAGCATCGGCCATAGCCTTCTGGAGAGCCGCATCGTTCGGGTTGGCTTCAAAAGCCACGCGAGCCTTGTTGTAATTCTCCTGGGCGGTAGCCAAAGCCGCGTAGGCAGCCTCAGCCTTCTTAAGTTCCTTGGGAAGTTCAGCCTTAGCGACCTCAAGTTCGGTCAGCTTGGCCTTCGCGTTCGAAACGGCAATCTCGAGCTTTTCGAGCTTTTCGGAAGCGGCCTTCAGCTCAGCTTCCGCGGCACTAACCTTCGCCTTGGCGTCGGCCACAGCCTTTTCTGCCGCCGTGGTATCGGCAGCGGTCACCTGGGGTGCATCAGGCGCGGCAGGAGCAGCGTAAGCTACACCCCCCCCCCGCGGCGAGCATCACACCAAAGGTAGCGCCAGCCACAATCTTCTTCAACTGCATGTCTACTCCTATAAACGTATGTCCATGGCATGCCTACCCCAGAAGAGCCCTTTTACCGACCGATCCCATTCGCCAGCCGTGCACTCCACTGAGCACCTGCCACAACAGTCACAATACTTTATTGCGCTCTATTAATATACGGGAACGATGAGATTTTCGAAACCTTGTGACCATCGCCACAGTGCGTAGATTAAGCTGCAATTCCGCGCCAAATTAACACGTACTTTTTATTGAAGAAATGTAATTTACCAGGTAGAAGCGCATGAGTACGCATTAATATACCCCGCTTCCTAAAATCTGACCTCATGGCACCGGATGTTAATTCTGTGGCTATAGTGACAATTGAGGCCCGTGTCACTCCGCAAGCGCAAGATGTTTCACTATGCACGCCGGCGGCCACCAGCTACTCGCCAGAAAGGGGTGACAGCGGCAAGCGAACTACTCGCGGTCAGCGGCTCTCACCCTCGCCGCTTTCCATCACGCACCTATAATTCCCCACCCGCGCACTCAAGGCGATAAGCTCAAGGCGCTATAAGCACATTCCTCACATATCGGGAAAGACCTCTATGTCCACGAATTCCACACCAGCGCCTAGCGGCACCCACGCCGCCCACCTGCACCGCGACCTCCACAATCGCCACATCCAGATGATCGCGTTGGGCGGGGCCATCGGCACCGGCCTCTTCTACGGCTCGGCCTCCTCCATCAGCCTGGCCGGCCCGGCGATCCTCTTCGTGTACCTCATTGGCGGCTGCACGATCTACCTTGTTATGCGCGCCCTGGGCGAGATGAGCGTGCACGAGCCGGTCCCCGGCGCCTTCTCCCACTACGCCTACAAGTATTGGAGCCCCCGCGCCGGCTTCATCTCGGGCTGGAATTACTGGTTTAACTACATTTTCGTGGCGATGTCGGAATTGTCCGTCGTCGGCCTGTATATCAACTACTGGTTCCCGGCGGTCCCCACCTGGCTCACCGCGGCCTTCTGCCTGGTGTTCATCACTGCGGTGAACCTGCTCGGAGTGCGCGCCTTCGGCGAATTCGAATTCTGGTTCGCGCTGGTCAAAGTGGTGGCGATTATCGGCATGATCGTGCTGGGAATCCTGGTGCTCGTCGTCGGGCTCCAAGAACCCCACCAGGTTCCGCCCGGAACCTCCTTCGCCGAGCTGGTTTTCCCCAATGGCCTCAAGGGGGCGACCTTCGCTTTCGTCGTCGTTATGTTTAGTTTTGGCGGCATCGAACTTATCGGCATTACCGCCGGGGAGGCGGACGACCCGCGCCGGTCCATCCCCCGCGCCATCAACCTGGTGATTCAGCGCATCCTCATTTTCTACGTGCTCTCGCTCGCCATCATCATGGCGGTCATCCCGTGGCGCTCCATCGACGGGCACGCCAGCCCCTTCGTCCAGATTTTCGATTCGGTGGGGATCACCTTCGCGGCTCATATCCTCAATTTTGTGGTGCTCACCGCGGCGCTCTCCGTCTACAATTCCGGCCTGTATTCCAATGGCCGCATGCTCTATTCGCTGGCGCAACAAGGGAATGCGCCGCGGATTTTCGCCACGCTCTCGCGCGCGGGCACGCCGTATGTGGGAATTTTGACGTCCTCGGCCGTGACGGTGGTGGCGGTCATTGTGGTCTTCGCGTTCCCGAATTTCGCTTTCGGGTACCTACTTTCCATCGCCCTCATCGCCGGAATTATCAACTGGACGATGGTCATGATCACGCAGCTGAAATTCCGCGCCGCGCTCGGCCCGGAACGCGTGGCGGGCCTCAGCTACAAGCTTCCCGGCGGCCTCGCCTCGAGCATTTTCGTACTGGTGGCGCTGGCGGCCTGCGTGGTCCTCATGCTGTTCCAAGATGCCTACCGCGTGGCCGTTTTCGTTGGCCCGGCCTGGCTGCTGCTCCTCACCATCGCCTACCAGGTGAAGGTTTCGCGTGAGAAGCGCCGGGCGCGCGCGTAATTATTAATAAAGTACGACGACGACCGGGCCGGGATGCTTACATCCCGGCCCGGTGCATCTGGCCCACGGGAGATTGGGCCACCCGCAGCTACTCAGGGCCGCGGGCGATCAGGGGAGCCAGCGGTCCGCTGGTCGGTCAGCCGCGCCGGTGACTAGCGCCGGTAACCGGCGCGGCACAGCCCGATCAGGGCTTAGAATTCACCGTCGATGGGCGAATTGGCCACCACCTTGATATTGACGAATTCGTGAATACCCAGGTCGATGAGCTCGTGGCCGTAGCCGGAGTTCTTCACGCCGCCAAAGGGAATATCCGCCGCGACCGCGGTGGGATGGTTGAGGTAGACCATCCCGGTATCCAGCCGCGCGGCTACCTTCTTGCCGCGTTCCAGATCCTCGGTAAAGACCGAGCCGCCCAGGCCGTAGGGCGAATCATTGGCCAGGGTAATCGCCTCTTCTTCGTCCTTGACCCGGTAAATCTGGGAGACCGGCCCGAAGAATTCCGTATAGCGGCACTTCGCGCCCTCGGGGATGTCCGTGAGGATAGTGGGCTGGAAGAAGTTGCCGTGCTCGGGTAGCTCAATTCCGGCTTCTTCCGCCTTAGCGCCCTCGGCGATGGCTTCCTCAAGCTGCTTGGCCAGATCGCGTTTCGCTGCCGCGGAGGACAGCGGCGCCAGGGTGGTTTCCCGATCCATCGGGTCCCCAGCCTTGAGCTGCTTGACGCCTTCCCGGTACTTCGCCAGGAATTCGTCGTACACGGAATCCACCACGATCATGCGCTTGGAGGAGCAGCACACCTGCCCGGCATTCCAATGCCGGCCGGTGACCGCCCAGGCGACCGTCTTATCAATATCGGCATCCTCAAGCACGATAAAAGCATCGGCCCCGCCCAGTTCCAGCGTGGACTTCTTAATGTACTTGCCGGCCAACTGCGCGATAGCCGCCCCGGCTACTTCCGATCCGGTGAGCGCCACCCCGCGCACCCGCGGATCGGCCAGCACAATTTCCGACTGGTCATGGGAGAGGTAGAGATTCTGGAAGCAACCTTCGGGCAGGCCCGCTTCGCGGAAGATCTCCACGAAGGTAGCGGCCGATTCCGGAACGATGGATGCGTGCTTGAGAATAAGGGTATTGCCGGCGAAAAGCTGCGGGGCAGCCACGCGGACAATCTGGTAGTAGGGGAAGTTCCACGGTTCCACCATGAACAGCACCCCGAGCGGCTGGAAGAGCAGCTGCACGGAATCCTTCCCGTATTTATCCGAAGGGAGCGTGCGGGTGGCCAGATACTTTTCGCCATTGCGCACGTAGTCTTCAAACATCGCGATGCAGATATCGACTTCCGCTTCCGCTTCCCCGATCACCTTGCCCATTTCCTTGGTGATAATCGAGGCGTATTCGGTGCGGCGTTCGCGCAGCAGGTCGGCAGCCTTCTGAAGCACCTGCGCGCGCTGTTCATACGATGTTTCCCGCCACGCCAGGAAGGCGTTATGGGCAACGTCTACTGCCTTCTTGACTTCCTCATCACTGGCAGTGGGATATTCCTTGAGTGTTTCACCGGTGTACGGACTGACTGTCTTGTACGCCATTGTTCGACCTCCGCGTATCGGTGCGAGCAGACCCGCGGCCCGCCCGCGTAGTGGATATATTCGATGGGCTTCCCGGCATATCCCGCGCGCCTCACCCCCTGCGCGAGCAGCGCATATACAGGGACTTAGGGCCGGGTAGAGAGGCGACGGCGCTTCGCTACCCGCGGGAAGAGATCACATATGTGGTTATGAGGGGAACACGGAATCTCCCGCATTCCTACCTATTACTCTACCTATTTTTCGGCACATGTGAGGGGTTTCATATCTCTGGGTGAACATGGGAAAGCCCCGGGACCCCTGTCCCGGTGCTGCGTCGTCGTTCCCATGCGCACGCGCTGCAACATGCTTGCCACACCCGCCGCCGGGGCGCGGCCCCTAAACTAGGGGTATGAGTAATACTTTCCCCCAGGGGGCAGATGTGCCCTCGGAGCAACCCTCGAATCCGCCCGAGCCCAGCGGCGCGCCCGCGCCTGCACCTGCACCGGCACCGGCACCAAAGGCAGCGCCTGCGCCCGCGGTTCGCACCACTCCGCCGCTGGCGGCCCCGCTCGGCGTGCTGGCCGGGTCCATTATCGGTTTTATTGGCACGGCGCTGCACTTCTGGACTCTGCATATGAGCGCCGGCACCCAGTCGGAAGATTTCGGCGTCAAGCTGTGGGAAACCGATACCAAGTCGGTGGCCATTTTCATCACCATCGGGCTGGCCCTGGGCGCAATTGGCGCTTTCGTGGGGTTGGTGCGCCAGGCGCCCGCCGCGGTGCGGAAGACGTGGTCCTCGGGCGGCATTGTTGGCGCCGTTATCGTGGGGATTTACCTGGTTATTAATATCAAGCCCTCGGATGCGGATACCATCATCGCTTACGGGCAGGCCCAGGGCGTGGATGTGGATATTGCGCCCGGTATTGGCTACTACCTGCTCGCGGTGGCCGCGGTGCTCATGTTGGGCTTCGGGATCTGGCAAATCGCCAAGACTCCGACCACGGTAGCCAGCGCTCCCCAGCCCGGCACCGGTGCTGGCGCAGCCGCGCAGGCGCCTTTTGCTGGCCAGAGCCCGCAGTTCCCGCCGCAGGATCCCGTTTTCCCGCCGGCACCGCCCGCTGCGCCAGCAGCGGCGTCGTCGCCTGAAAATACGGGCCCCGCGGAAAGCGCAGCGCCTGTGGAAACGCAGCCCGTGCAAGAAGTGCGCGAGGGCGAAGAACCGCGCGACGGCGAAGAACCGCGCGACGGCGAAGAACCGCGCGAGGGCGAAGAACCGCGGGACCCGCAGACCCCGCAGACCCCGCACAACTAGCGAAGCTTACGGCTACAGGCCCAGCTCGAAAAGGTCGCTGAGCACGGTGAGCACGCCTTCTTCCGCATTGGAGGGCGCCACGTAGCGGGCGGCCGCCACCACATCGGGCTGGGCATTCGCCATGGCGAAGCTGAAGCGGGCGTGCTCGAACATGGGGATGTCATTATTGAAATCCCCGAAGCACAGGGTTTGCGCCGGGGTGATGCCGAGGCTCGCCTGGAGACCGGCCAGGCCGGTGCCTTTCGTGGCGGCGGAGGGATTGACGTCCGTCCACAGCTGCCCGCTGCGCACCACATCCACGCCCGGCCCGAGGGTTTCCAGCAGCGGGATCACGCGCCGGAGCGGGTCAGCGAAACTGAGCACCCCAATTTTGTAAATCCCCTCGGTATGGGGCATGAGGTCGGGGACGATCGCATTCGCGTGGTAGTAGGCGAGGGTTTCGTCCAGGAACGCACTGTCGCGGCGTTCGGCGTAGGCCTTCTCCCCGCAGAGCACCGTGCCCACATCCTCCCCGGCCGCGCTGAGCTCGCGCACGATCTCCACCACCCGCGCGCTGGTTTCCCGCGGCAGGGTGGTGGTGGCCAGCGCCTCGCCGTCCCGGCGCACATTCGCCCCGTTCTCCGCGATAATCGGCATGCCTTCCACGTGGGCGGAAAACATATCCGCGAGGGTCTGGTACTGGCGCCCGGAGGCCGGGCAGAAAATAATGCCACGCTCCCGCAGGCGCGCCACCAGCTCATTGCCGCGTTCCGGGAAAATCTTGCCCGGCAGGAGGAAGGTGCCATCCATATCAACGACGACGAGTTTCACGCTGGCGGCGGCCTCGCGCAGGAGGCTCAGATCGGTAGGTGCGGGCTCGGTAGGTGCGGGAGGCACGAAAAAACCTTTCTGGATAGTTCTTGGGTCAAGCGCCGTGCTTAGTTTTCCGTGGTCGCGACACCCGCTCCGGTACCGCTAGCTGCGCCAACACCGGCCAGGGCCACCACATCCGCGCGGCTGGCCGTATAGCCTTGCGCCCCGGAGGCCCCGGTGGCGATAGCGCCAAGCGCCGTGCCCCACCGGGCCGCGGTGGCCAGGGATTCGCCCACGGCCAGGGCGGCCGCAAAAGCCCCCACAAAAGCATCGCCCGCGCCGGTGGTATCCACAACATCCACGTGGTGAGCCGGCAGCGCATCAGCCTTGACATCAGCGTCGGGCAGGTAGGCGTCAATATACTGGCAGCCGTGGCTTCCCAGCGTCACCACGATGGAACCGCCGTAACGCAGGTGGAGCTGCTGGGCGCGGTCGGTCACCTTGGTTCCCAGGATGGTATCCGCCTCGGTTTCGTTCACGATGAGCACGTCCACATTCTCCAGCAGGTGGCCCACCGGGGCTGCCGGGGCGGCGTTGAGCACCGTGGTAGCCCCGCGTTTCTTCGCCTCCGCCAGGGCGGCCGCCACCGCCGGTTCGGGAATCTCCAGCTGGCAGACCACAATATCCCCCGCCTGCACCGCGGCGAGGCGCTCCACCACATTCTCCGGGGTATTCGCGGCATTCGCGCCGGCCACCACCACGATGGCATTTTCGCCATCGGCATCGGATTGGATCATGGCCTGCCCGGTGGGTTCACTCACCCGCAGCACAGCAGCCATATCAAGATTTTCTTCCGCAGCGAGCTCAGTGGCAACGGCATCCCCCACCGCATCGCGCCCGAGGGCGGCAACCATCGTAACGGGAATCCCCATGCGAGCCGCGGCAACCGCCTGGTTGAGGCCCTTCCCGCCCAGCGCGGTGTGGGAGCTGAGCGCGGAAATTGTTTCTCCCGGCTCCACAAAATTCTCCACCTTGAGGAAAGTATCGGAATTCATGCTTCCAACAACGAAAATGCGTGCCATGGATACACCCCGTTCTGTTTAGGCTCGTGCGCGGGCGACGGCGCCAATCGCGCGGCTCATCACCCCCATACTACCCGGAGCCGCTCCGGTTCCGGGCGCGCTCACCCAAAGGTGGTACGACGACGCGCGCGGCGCGCAGCGCCGCGCGGGGAACCCTCCCCCTGCCACTAAGCGCAATGCGTGGCGATATACTCGCGCACCGCTTCCGGATCGGCGGGAACCTGGGTTGCACGCTGCGGGAGGGCGAGCAGCCCGGCCAGGCGTTCCTCCAGGCCATCGGCCACATCCCCGACCGCTTCGCGCACGGTATGCGCGAATTTCTCCGGGCGGGCGGTTTCCATGGCGAGCACAGGGACCGCACCGTCGCTCAGGCGGCGGGCCACCGTGACCGCGTCCGCGGTATGCGGGTCAATGAGGATCCCGCTGGTCTGGTAGGTCCATTCAATAGCGGCCAGGCGGTCCGCATGGTGGGATGAGGAGGCCGCGAAACCGAATGTCTCCCCGAATTCCGGCAGATAATCGCGCATATCCAAGGTCCCGGTGGCGCCCAGCTGCTCCCAGGCGGCCGGGAAATCCTCCCCCAGCACCTGCCAGATGAAACGCTCCACATTGGAGGCCTTGGAAATATCCATGGAGGGGCTGGAGGTGGCGAAGGTGTGCTCGCGCGAGCGCGGGGTATAGCGCCCGGTGGTGAAGAATTCTTCCAGCACATTATTTTCGTTGGTGGCCAGCAGCAGGCGGCGGATGGGCAGACCCATGCAACGAGCCAGGTGGCCGGCGTAAATATTGCCGAAGTTACCCGAGGGCACACAGAAATCCACCTGGGTGGCATCAGCGCCCGCATCGCCAGCTCCGGCCCCCGCCCCGCCGGCCCCGGCACCTGCCCCGCCGGCCCCACCGGAAGCGGGAGCGGACGCCGCGGCAGCGGCGGCGTCGTCGTTCAAAGCCTGCGAAAAAGTTCCATCGGTATAACGCAACCACGCCCAGAAGTAGTAGACGATCTGCGCGGCGATCCGCCCGAAGTTGATGGAATTGACCGCGCCGATGCGGTAGCGGGTTTTGAAATCGATATCCGAGCTGAGGGTTTTGACGATGTCTTGGCAGTCGTCGAAAACGCCATCGACAACGAGGTTGTGGATATTGGCGTCCTGGAGGGAATACATTTGGGCGCGCTGCACCGCGGACATGCGCCCGCGCGGGGACAGCATCACCACCCGCACGCCCGGCTGGCCGCGGAACGCGTATTCCGCCGAGGAGCCAGTATCCCCCGAAGTGGCGCCCAGGATGGTGAGGTCGCGGCCGGTGGCGGCCAGCACATAAGGAATGGCCTGGCCCAGGAATTGCATGGCGAGATCCTTGAAAGCCATGGTCGGGCCTTCGGATAGGCCCACCAGCACCAGGGTATTATCCACGCGGCGCAGCGGCACCCCGCCCGGGAAATTCTGCGAGCTATAGGCGGCCGCGGTGAGGCGCGCGAGGTCCGCGGTGGGAATATCGGTGGCGTACAGGCCAATAATCGCGGCGGCCAGCTCCGGGTAGCTCAGGGTGCGCCAGGCTTCGAGCTGGGCGGCGCTCACCTGCGGGATGCTAGCGGGCACCACCAGGCCGCCGTCCGGGGCCAGGCCGTCGAGCAGAATATCGGTGAAAGAAGCCGGTTCCATCCCGGAACGCGTGGAGATGAACTGCATGCTCGCCTTTCGCTGAGGGTGGGCGCGGGGAAGAAGGCCGCTCTCCCATCATAGTGGCTCCCGGCTGCGCGCAATACGGGCGGCCGCTGTAGTGCTGGCGCATGGCCCGGAGCAGGCCGCCCGGCGCGCCCAGCCGCCCGCGAACGGCTCTTCACATTCTCTTCACGAAGCCTCCAGGAAGTCTCCAGTAAGCTGAGAAAAGCTACTACCTATCAGAAATTTTCCCGAAGACGTGAAAGGTACCCGGTAGTGACCTTAGCTGGACGCGCGTGGCGTTACGTCGCCCGAAAACATATTCGTACCCTGCTTCTTTTCGTCATTATCACGGCGGTGGTGACCGTGCTGGTTTCGGCCGCGGCGGTGCGAACAGCCTCAGCCGCCGCGGGCCGCGAAGCAGAACGCACCCTGGGCTCCGGTTTTGTGCTGGAGAACTCCCCCTATAATTCCGGCACTCCGCGCGGGGGCGGCACCGTCAAACCCGCGGACGTGGAGCGGATCGCCGCCCTACCCGGGGTGGATCGCTACACCGCGCGCCAGGATGTGACCGCGGATCTGGTGGGCGCCAAGGTGGCCCGGCTGGACCGCCAGGAATATGACGCCAAGCGCGAGGCGCAGCTCGGCAACGCGGTGAGCGTGCGCGGGGTGAGTTCCAGCGCGGATGAAACGAATATTCGCAGCGGCACCCTGGAGCTGGTGGCCGGGCGGCATATTACCCGCGAAGATAAAAATAAGGCGATTATTCACGAGGACTTAGCGCGGCTCAACGGCCTGACCGTGGGCTCGAAACTCACCCTGCGCGGGAACCCCTACGATTACGACAATACGAAGAAATCCACCGCGGAAGTCACCGTGGAAATCGTGGGGCTGGTGCGCGGGGATAATCCGCAGCCGGCCGCGCGCCGCCTCGAACTTTTCGCCAACGCGGTCTACACAGACCTCGCCACCACCCGCGCGCTGTACGCCTACACCCCGGAAACCGAGATCTACCAGGACACCACTTTCTTCGTGGCCGAGGGCGCCGATAGCGAAACGGTCATGAACGAGGCGCGCGGCCTGCCCATCGATTGGCGCAACTATCAACTCACCCGCACCTCCCAGCTGCTCACCGGAATTACCGGCGCGGTGGCCGGGGTGCAGAGCGTCATGACCGGCGCGATTATCACGACGACGCTCCTCGCCCTCGCGCTTCTCAGCCTGGTCCTGGTGCTCTGGCTGCGCGAACGCCGCCGCGAAACCGGAGTGCTGCTCGCTATCGGCACCTCGAAAGCGAAGATTCTGGGCCAGTACCTGGTGGAGCTGCTCTTTATTACTATTCCGGCGGCGGCGTGCGGGGTGGCGCTCAGCACCGTGGTCGCCCAGCGGATGGGGACCAGCGTGCTGGCCTCGGTGAAGAAATCCGGGATGGAGGAGCTCACTTCGCAGGCACCGCTCGGGGGCGGGGTGGATGTCACCACGGCCACCCGAACCTTGGATGATCTTGCGGTCCAGTTGAGTGCGGGTACGACGACGCTCGCTCTGGCCCTCACCCTCGCCGTGTTTATCGGGGCAACCGTGCTGGCGGCTCTCCCCATGCTGCGCACTTCCCCGCGCAAGCTGCTGGTGAGTGCGGCATGAGTGGGGTGACTCCCGAAAGTGGGCACGTGGGTGATGGTGCGCGAATCGGCGATGGAACGCGAGTGCGCGATAGCGAGCCACAGGGGACTCAGCTCCCCGCACCCATGAGCGCGGGGACGCGCGCCGGGCTCGCGCTGCGGCGCCGCCCGGTCCGCAATGTGCTGCTTTTCGTGGTTATTAGCGTGATTTTTACGGCGCTGGTGGCGCAGGCCGGGGTGCGCGGGGCCATGGGCCAGCTGCGCACCGCCATTGATGCCCAAGTGGGAGCCGGGTTCGTGGCGAGCGCGCCGGCTGCTGTACCCAGTGATGCGGGTGATGCGGGTGGCGCTGTCCCAAGCGATAACCCAAACACCAATCCCGCCGATAATCCGCTGACCCAAGCCGCACCCACCCTGACTCCGGTCCAGGCCAGCCAGCTCGCGGCGCTGCCCGGCGTGGCTAGCACGACCACCGAGCAAGATATTCTGGCCACTCCGGTAGGCGCCCAGGCCGTGGCCACCGCGGGCGGGGTGCAGCTGGATGCAGACGTCATGGGCGCGGTGACCGTGACCGCAAGCTCGGATCCGGCGCGATTCCCGGCTTTCGCGGCCAAGCTCTACCGGCTCACGTCCGGACAGATGAACAGCGGCGCAGAACCGGGCGCCCTCATTCACCGTGATTTCGCCGAGGCGAACGGCTTGCGAGTCGGTGATGAACTGCGGCTGCGCGGCCCTGCCGGTGAGGTCACCCGCCAGGTCACCGGGATTTTTGACGGCACCACCCCGAATCCGTCTGGACTGCCGACGAGCGCGGCCGCGAATCGCATCCTTGTGGACAGCGCGGCCGGGCGCGAGCTCAGCGGGGACGCGGGTGCCACCCGGGTGCGGTGTTTCACCGCGAGCGCGAGCGAGTTACCCGCGAGCCTGGCCGCGGCCCGCGCCGCGCTTCCCGATCTCACTTACGAGCACAATGCCGCGAGTTTCACCGGGGTGCTGCGCGCGGTGGATAACGTGGAGGGACTGTTGAGTGCACTGCTCAGCGGTGCCTGTGCGGCCGGCGTGGTGATTGCCGCGGCAGTGTTGGCCCTGTGGGTGCGCGGGCGTATGCGGGAAATTGGGGTGCTGCTTTCGCTCGGGCAGCGGCGCCGCGTGATTGCCGGCGGTTTCGCGCTTGAGCTGGGCGCGCTGGCGCTGGCTGGCGGCGTCGTCGCTATTCTTGCGGGACGCCAGCTCACCGCGCTGGTGGGGCGGGCCGTTGTGGATGGTGCGGCGCCGGGCGCGCTGGCCGGTTTGCCTCCGGTGGCGGTGAGCGGCGCGGATATTGCGTGGGCGCTAGGTGTTGGCGCCGGGATTCTTGCCGTGGCGCTGGCTATTGCGCTGTTTCCAATCATGCGCCGGTCTCCCCGGCAGATTCTTTCGTCACTGAGTTAGGAAAAATTATGAATGTTATGGAACTTGATCACGTGAGTTACAGCTACCCGGGTAGCGGCGCGAAGGTGCTGACCGATGTGTGCGCGGGTTTTGAGCCGGGTACGGTTACGGCGCTGCTGGGTGCTTCGGGGGCCGGGAAATCGACGCTGTTGAGTTTGCTGGCGGGTCTGGATACGCCCACGAAGGGCGCGGTGCTTTTTGAGGGCGTGGATATTGCGACGACGGGCTACGCCCATCACCGCCGCGCCCATATTTCGCTGGTGTTCCAGAATTACAATCTCATTGATTACTTGACGCCGCTGGAGAATGTGCGGCTGGTGGATCGGCGGGCGGATAGTTCCGTGCTGCTGGAGCTGGGGTTGAGTGAGGACGAGATTCACCGTAATGTGCTGCGGCTTTCCGGTGGGCAGCAGCAGCGGGTGGCGATTGCGCGGGCGCTGGCCTCCCCCGCGCCGGTGATTCTTGCGGACGAGCCGACGGGGAACCTTGATGAGGACACCGCGCGCGGCGTGGTCCAGATTTTGCACGACGCCGCACATCTGCACGGCAAGTGCGTCATTCTTGTCACGCACTCCGCGGATATTGCCCGCGGCGCGGATCGCGTTCTCACGCTCTCCCACCGGCGCCTCACCGAGCGCACGGCTGTGCGCTAAGCGGGCGAGATGCGGGCAGGGAGCGACCAAGGCTGAGGCGTGTATTCCGCAGCTGATGGGAATTTCCTAGCAAGCTGTGCGCATCCGTTGCGGAATAACGCGTTCTGTGAGCCCGAAGTGCGCGTGGGCTTCGGTCGCGGTGAAAGAAAGCAAGGCTTCATCACCGAGCGGCGTGAATTCACCGCGGGTAGGCGTTATGTTATCGGCCTTGAGTAGCTCTGCGGCTACCGCGCGGCCGAGCATGACGGGAACGGAGTTTCCGATTTCTCTGAAGCCGTTCCACTTGGTTACGTGAAATCTGAACCAATCCGGGTAGCCGTGCAAGCGTGCTGCTTCCCGCACTGTGATTACCCGAGGATGGACGGGATGAATAGGGCGGGGAGCTGTGTGCGCACCGCGATCTGAGGCGGTACCGGCACGCAAGGTATTGCAGATTCCTTCGGGGTGAAGCCGAAGGAATCTGCTGATGCGTTCGGTTGTTCCGGGAAGAGTAGCAGTGAAGCGATCAATTGATTTCTGGGTGTGAACTGTTCGCGCGGATGCGGTAAGCCGGTTACCCACAGATGGGCGAGGCCGGGCGTAATTCCTCGGATCTTGCGCAATACCGCGCAGGATTTCCGCGTAGGGGCTTGGTTCCGAGTATTCAACGCTCTCCTCCGAGTCACCGCGCAGCAACTCCTCAAAAGCATCTGCGTCGGGTAGATCTGCAAGAGCATCACTGACGCAGGGCCCCAAAGGGAGCAGACTCCCTTCCGGAAGTGAACCATCGATACGGCGTGGCGTATACCGTGGGCTTGGGTAGCTGGGGCGCGGGCAGTCCTGCCGATAGCCCAATAAGAAGAGCCTTTTGCGGGATTGTGGAACACCAAAATCTGCTGCTTGAAGCACTGATACCGGCTCCACAATCCGGTAGTCCCCACGAGAGATAAATAGTGCGACAACTTCGTCAAGGAGCTGCCGGTGCGAGCCGACGGTTAGCCCCGCAACGTTTTCCATAACAAAGTAGCGCGGGCGCAATTCCAGGACTAAACGGACAAATTCCTTGAGGAGGGAATTACGTTCATCATCCAAAGCGCGTTTGCCTATCAGTGAGATCCCCTGGCAGGGTGGACCTCCCGCCACGAGGTGAATCTCTTGGTCCTGAATATCTGATTCGCAGCGAATCATAACGCCGCTGACCTTACGCACGTCCGCGCAGAATGTTTTGCCGTAGGGGAAATTAAATTCGTGAACGGCAGCGTGGATCGGATCGTATTCAACAGACGCGACAACGTCATACCCGGCTTGCGCAAGGCCGAGAGAAAGCCCGCCGGCACCCGAAAAGAGGTCCACAGCAATGGGACGACGAATACTCTGTGACATGCTCAAAGCTTATGGGTGGCCTACGACAGAATTTTAGAGCAGAAGGAAGCTTCCATGACCGTATCCGCCCATGGTAGCCTGACCATCGAAGACCCCGGAACTATACCTAGACTCGGCTAAACCGCCGGGGTTACGGCTTTCCACGATCCGCACATACCTGAAACAGGGTAATAGATCAGGCTAGGAGTCGGAATGGCTAAATGGCAGCCGAGGCAAATTGGAAGAGGGCTAACCATACTCCTCGGGGTCGTTGTTACACTATGCGGCTGCTCAGGCAACGAAACCACTTTGCACTCGGAAAAGCTCATAAACTGGACAAAGTACGAGGTTACAGATTCACACGAGCTGACTTTCACCGCTATCACGGGTGACCCCAAATGTTTCAAGTTGCGCACCGTCGCCAAGGAAACTGATGGACGCATTGAGGTGGCAGTTATCGAGGGAATACCGCCGAATGCTCCACAACACTGCACGGCTGTGGGGAGGATCGAAAAGGTCATTGTTAAAACTGAAGCTCCAGCGTTAAATCTGGATGTTCGCGCTTTACCAGCAGAAGAAGTCCAGCTGAATCCCTGACTCCCGAAAAGCGGACTTCGGTAAATGAACAGAAACGTGGTGTGGGTATTTATCAGTCAGAGTGGTGGAGCTAAGGGGATTCGAACCCCTGACCTTCTCATTGCGAACGAGACGCGCTACCAACTGCGCCATAGCCCCAAAGACCTGATTAGTTTAGCACCCGAACGGCCCGGAATGAAATCTCGGGGAGTGGTTCCCATTACACCACTCCCCGATCTTCCGTTCTCAGTTAGTACCCGCGGCGCGGCAGTTCAGCAGTCAGCCAGACCGATCCAGCCGGCCACAGCTACGCGCGGCGCTTGCGCAGCAGCTCGTCCAAAGCGGCCCCACCCGCGAGGCCATCATGCGCAGGTGCAGCCGTCTGTGCGGGAGGCACTGCGGCTTCAGCCTTCGGTGCCGTCGCGCTACTTTGCGAAGCAGCTTGGCCCGCAGGCGCTGCCGCTGCCGATACCGCCACTCCCTGCGCTACAGCATCCACGAAAGTCACCCGCTCGCCGATCTCCTTGGGGCGGTAGGGTACCGGAGCTACCGGGGCTTCAGGAGCCTGGTAGGGCGCTACCGTGCGCTGTTGGATCTGCGGCTTGAGCGTATAACTGGGCAGCTGGCGGCGCGGAACCGCCCCTGCCACGAAACGCTTGGGAAGCTTCTCCGCTTGTTCGCGCTGCGAACCAGCAATAGGAGCGAAATCTTCCGCGGCAATAATCCCTTGCTCAAGGGTCACCGAAATGCCGGAACGGCGCTTAGGCGCCCGCGCCCCCGCGTTCCGGCTCCGTGCTTTTCCCGGGTTCACCCCGGCCTCATATTCCTTGGCGTTCGCGGCCTGAGCATCGCGAGCTTCGCCAGCGTCACCGTCACGAGCATCGCCAGCAGCGCCAGCTTCTCCTTCGCTAGTCGCATCTGCGCCGCCGGTGGCCGCGGAGGCGGCCGTCGGCGTGGTGGCCGCACTACCGCTCGCTGCGCTACCGCTCCCCGAGCTCGCGCTCGCGACGCTCCGGCTGAGATCAGCACTCCGCCCCAGGTCCGCGCTCCGGCTCGCATCAGCCGTCAGAGCCCCGAGGTCATCACTTCCCAGGGCCGCGCTAGCTGCACTCAAAGCCGAATGCGCGGAAGCAGCCGAGACCGCCGAACGCCCGGGGCGCGGGCGAGCCGGGCGGCGCGAATGGCGCTGCGCCCCGCGGGTCTTCCGGATACCAAGTTCCTCGGTGAGCTCGGCAATATCCTCACGGTCACGAGCGGTTGCCTTCCCCATTTCACTGAGAAGGTAGCCGAAGCCCGCCCCGTACAGCACCCCGATGCCCAGAGCAACGTAGAAAATCCAACGTGGCATCGTCGTCGTAAAAGCAAGAGCGCCGAGCACCACAATAAGCAAGCCTAAAGCGCCCGCGACCACAAAACCGCGCTGCCGATTCGCCGCGCGTTGGGAAATACGTGCCTTACGGCGCGCGCGTTCCCGCGCCAGGGTGCGCACATTACGCCCCGCGCTGGGTGGAAGAATATCGCGTTCGTCGTTCTCTGCCATGATGACCTCCGGCTTCCGGAAAAAAATGGCCCCGGTTGGCCCGCCAGTTTCCACGCCCGCCGTTCCGTCCGGCAGCGCGAGGGTGCGTAGCTGGGGTGAATAGCGTTCGTCGATGCGCACATCCGCGAGGATGACGCGCCGCCGATACACACCAGGGATGACATAGACCATGAGCAGCACAACCACTGCCATCAACGCGTATCCCTGGAATCCCACACAGCCACTTTAACCAATCGTGGGGCGCTCAGGCAGGGACGCGCCGTTACTTTCGTAGAGAGAATAACAACGGTGTGATTCGTGGGACGGATGGGGTTGTTGAGCTGGGCTATCCCTTCAAGCTGGGCCTACCCGTTGAGAATCATGCACTCCAATTCGTCGCCGATGCCCACGCTTTCCTTATCCGCGGGCACCACCGCGAGCCCGTTCGATTTCGCGAAATTCGCCAGCGAGAGCAGTTCCACATCCCCCACCGGGTCAAATTCGTAGCCGGCGCGCGGATCGCCGTACACCTGCACCCGCACGTAATCTTGCACGCCGGGCCGGGAGAGCAGCCCGCGCGCCGCCCGAGCCCGAATGGAGCGCGGGGTCACATGCTTGTAGCCGGCCATTTTCCGCAGCGAGGGGCGCACAAATACCTCGAAGCACACCAGCGCGGCCACCGGGTTGCCCGGCAGGCAGAACATGAGTGCCGAATTTGCGCCGTCGCCCCCGATGGTACCCACCCCGACGTGCCGGCCCGGATTCATAGCGACGGCGTCGAACCGCATCGAACCGAGCGGGGACAGGACCTCTTTGAGGGTATCTCCACCCCCGTAACTCAAACCGCCGGTGGTGAGGATAACGTCGGCGCGCAACAGCTGGTCTTCCAAAGACTCGCGCAAGAGATGCCGGTCATCGGAAACCGCCGGTACGCGGTACGCAACCGCCCCGGCGTTACGTACCGCGGTGGCAAGCGCGTGCGAATTCGCGTCGTAAATCTTTCCGTTACCCAAAGCTTTTCCGGGCGCCACCAGTTCATCGCCCACAGACATCACGACGACGCGCGGCGCCGGCCGCACCCGCACCCGGTCGCGCCCGGCCGCCGCCAGCAAGGCAATATGCCGCGCCCCGATACGGGTGCCTTCCTCCAGAATCGTGGTGCCGGCCCGCAGGTCCTCACCCTGCGCGCGCACATTCTCCCCGGGGGCCACCCGCGCCGTAATATCCACCTGCGCTTCCCCGTGATCTGTATCGATAAGGGGAACAACGGCGTCCGCGCCCGTGGGCATCCGCGCCCCGGAGGCGATGCGAGCCGCCGCGCCGGGAGTGTGGGCGATGCGGTCGGTGGTGACGGCGAAAATATCATCGGTGACCGGGAAATGCGCCGGGCGGGCGGGTTCGGCACCGAAAGTTTCGTCCGCGCGCACCGCGTACCCATCCAGAGCCGCCAGGTCGGTGTGAGGAACATCAACAGTTGCGACAACGTTTTCGGCAAGAATACAGCCCATCGCGTCGGCAAGCTCCACATCGAGAGCCTCCAAAGGCTGGGCGACCTTTAAGAATTCATCGAGTTGCTCGGCTACTGTTTTCACGTATTCCTCCTCGGTACACAGCACAGCGTACCGGTTTGGGGGCCTGCCGGCGCTCACGCCGCGCGCGGACCTTGACTCCAAACCACAAGGGCCTTACTCCTAGCGGGCATCCAGCACCTCGTGCCACACTGGTGCCATGACCGACCACACCATATCTCTTCCTGATGTCTCCGCGATGGCGGTGCCGGAAGCCAAACAAGCCTTGCGCGCAACGGTGCGCGCGGCTCGAGCTAAGCGCACGCCCGCCGCCCGTGAGGAAGCCGAAGCCCGCTGGGTCACCACCGCACTGGATTTCCTCGGCACCGCCACCACGGTTGCCGGCTATATTTCCGTCAATAACGAACCGGGCACCCGGGCGCTGTGCGATGCCATTGTGGCCAGCGGGCGCACGCTTCTTGTTCCCAAGCTCGGCCCCGGGCTCACCCGCCAGTGGGCGCGCTACACCGGCGCGGAGAATCTTACCGACCAGGCACCCGGCCGCCCGCCCGCACCCCGGGGCGAAGCCCTCGATTCCACGGTGTTGCGCCAGGTCGACGCCGCTTTTATCCCCGCGCTGCTCGTCAATCACGACGGCGTGCGCCTGGGCCAGGGCGGGGGCTGGTATGACCGCGTGCTCAAGCAGCTCGATAGCGCCACCCCGGTCGGTGCCCTGATATGGCCCGAAGAATACGTGCACACGCCCCTCCCCCACGATGAGATGGACGTGCCGGTGCGCTACGTGCTCCTCCCCGAAACCGTGGTGGACCTGGGCGGACATTCTCCCCTGCACTAGGGTTGCGGGCGACTTCCCCGAGGGGCACCTGTCACGCGCTAGAATAATGCGCCGTACGGCTTGTGCCGGCCGCCCCTCGGCTCGGCCACCGGCCCGGAAAGGAAGAACGTGCCTACCTACAGTTACCGTTGTGACAATTGCGGTCACCATTTTGATGCGCACCAGTCGATGACAGCCGCCGCCCTGGTCACGTGCCCGGAGTGCGGGAAAGACGCATTGCGGAAGGTAATGGCAGGGATTAGCGCAATCGTATTCAAGGGCTCGGGTTTCTACCACAATGACTCGCGTTCTTCGGGTGGGAGCTCCACGCAGAACTAAGTACGACGGCGCAGCTCGGTTTATCCCCAGCTTCGTGAAACGCTGCCGGTATCCACAGGCGGGCCCACTTCTGGTTTGCGGCTGAGTGTTCCTCGCTAGCCTCGGGCTATGACTGGTATCCACACGCGGCTGTGGCGGGCACGCCATCTGCTGCTGGCCGGGGTTGCCCTCCTGGCTTTTTTCACTATTCTTCAGGCCATTGAGCGCCGCTACCCGGAAACCGGGCAGGTCTTGGTCGCGCGCCGTAATCTACCGGCCGGGCATGTGCTGAGCGGGCGTGATGTGGAGGCGCGCACCGTGGCCCGGGATCTTATTCCGGAGAATGCGCTTTTTTCGGTAGCTGAGGCCAGCGGGCAGCGCCTGGCTGCTAATATCCCGGCCGGGTATCCCCTGGCCCGCGGGGTGCTGCTCTCCCAAGAATTTTTACGCGATCCGCCCGCCGGGCACGTGGTGGTGGCGGTGCGGGTGGCTTCCGATGGGACCGGGAGTTTTATTGAGCCGGGTAATTTTATTGGCTTATATGCGCCGGCCCCGGAACATAGTACGGAGGCCGGAGCGGTCCGGGTGGTGGAACGTGCCGCGGTGGTGGGAATCGGGGAAGAGGACAAGAATGCTGGCATGCTCTCCGAGGGTGTCACATATCGAGTGCTCTACCTGGTTGTTCGCGAAAAAGACGCTAATCTTATCGTGGGCTATGCTGCCGCGGATTCTTTGCGGGCAGTGCTGGTAGCCCCTCCATAGTTTCTGTCGCCGGGGTGGTCCCGGTGGCGCTCCGCGCGAAAGGATGGAAGGTGCTCGCGGGTTTCAAGAAATTCATTATGCAGGGTAACGTCATGGACCTCGCCGTCGGTGTTATCGTCGGTGCGGCTTTCTCAGCCGTGGTGAAGTCCCTGACGGACCATATTCTCATGCCGCTTATCGCCGCGATTTTCGGGCAGCCGAATTTTGACGGTAATTTTGTGTGGCACCTGGGTGGGGGCGAAATCCAATTCGGGAGCTTCCTCACCGCGGTGGTCAATTTCTTCATCGTGGCTTTCGCGCTGTACTTCTTCCTGGTGCTCCCCATGAATAAGATGCGTGAACGCCACGCCAAGCCGGCCGCGGAGGCCCCGGAAGATCCGCAGCTCATCCTCCTCAAGGAGATCCGTGATGAGCTGCGGGCCAAGCGCGACTAATCTGCGCGATTGATGTGCCCGACTAATCGGCGCGACTAATTTGCACGGCTAATCGGCGTGCCTAATCCGCGCGATTCATCGCTCGACTACGTGCGGTTCTGAACTCGCAGGTTCTGAGCGGGTGCGGAGCTTCGCTGTTTTTCCGGAGTTCGCTACCGCTTAGGGCTTACCGATATTTAGAGCTTGCCGAAGTGGGGCGGGCGTTCGTCGAGAATGCTCTGTTCGTGAGCGGTGCGCGCCACGATATCCCGCGTGCGAATATCGCGTGCGGATACGGCCGCGTCCCGGGGTGCCACGGTGGTGGACCCCGGGACGCTCTTTTTTAACCCAGCTCTTGTGCTAGAAGTCTCCGTGCCTGGCAGCTCTGCTTGCCCCTCCCCGCGTGCGAGGCGCTGGAGAGCTTCGGCGGCGTCCTTGAGTTCGCCGCTTTCCACCCTCCGGGCATCCACTTCGGAAAGGCGCACTACCGCTCGGTGGACGCGTGTTGCCTGCCGAGCACCATCCTCCTGGCTGCTATCTGCCACCTGGCTGTGATCTACCGCCCGGCGGGTGTGTCCGGAATGTGCCTCGCTCGCCACGACCGCGCACCTAATCCTGGGCCAGGCCGGAGCGGCGCACCACGTTACCGAGCACCGCATCGGCCTGGGGCCCGCGGCGGCGAATATCAAGTTCGCTCCGTAGCTCTTCCACTAGCTGCTCAGAAGTACGGGCCACCCCATCGGAGGCAATCCAGGCCACCATGTCATCAAGCTGATCATCCGAGTAGGCGGCCAGCGGCAATCCCGGCCGCACCGCGGGTTTCTTCCCCCGGGCTCGCCGCGATGCTTCCGGATCCGACGCGGAAGTTCCGGCCTGTGCACTGCCGGCCGCGTTACCCGGGGCCGGGGTGTGCGTACCCGAAGTGTTATCTGCGCCCGGTGCGCTGTGCAGGCCATCCGCGCCGCCATCGCCGGGCGATGCTTCCGTGCTTTCCGCGCCGGCCGCACCGGCAGCGCCCGGCATTCCGGCATCCCTAGCATCTGCGTCACCCGCGGCGCCCGTGGCGCCCGATGTGCCGGTTTCACCCGCTTCATCGGCCACGTCCACCGCATCCGCGATGTCCGCACCGAACGCGGGGGTATCTTCAGCCCGGTGGCGCGCGGCGGCCTCATCGCGGCGCACCACCCGCACGAGCGCTTCGATACGGTCCGCCTCAGCTTCCGGATCAAGGAAAATCGAGGAGGAGAAGGTTTGAATCACCTTCCAGCCCAAATCCTCGAGCATCTCAACCCGGTAGCGGTCCCGGCGGCGCAGCGAAGGTTCGGCAACGTAATCGGCGTCGTCGGTCAAAACAGCAACCCGCCAATCGCCTTCGTGTTCGGCAACAACCAGGGGGATGCGCAAGCCGGCATCGTAGCCATAGTAGAGGGCGGTGAAAAGGCCGCGCCCGCGCAGGCGCGCAGCCAGGTCGAAGAGCAACGGGCTGGCCTTGGCCACATCCTCATCCGCCCCGATAAGTAGTTCTTCCCGGGCGGCCGTCTCCAGCAGGGTGGCCAGAAGCCGGGGGGCCGCCCCGGAAAGGTCATCCACCCCAATATCGCCGGGGCCCAGGGAAGAAATTACGCTCATATAGCGGCTGGGAACCAGGAGTGCCTCGCTCAGGTAGCGCGCGCCCTCCGCTTCGGTGAGCGGACCGAAAGTATGAAGGACCCGGCCGTGGACCGTCTTACCGAAGCCCACCGAGAAAATAACCCGGTCGCGTCGCAGCCCGCTCGCCCCGGTAATATCCACCACCGGCACCAGGCTGGACGCGGATTCGCCCGCCTCGGCCAGCGCCGGGCTATTCGCGATGGTACGTTCCACCGCCGCCCGCACGTGCACGGCATGCAAACGTGAAATTGTAATAACCGCGAGGGATTCTTCCGGGCGGGTGAGGAGGTGATCCACCACCGCATCCACCACCGCATCCACTTCCGCGCTGGGGGCTTCCACCATCCCGGTATTCGGGGAGGGCACCCCGCGTCCGTCCACCACCTGCAGGCGGTCCGCCCGGCGCACCCGCCCCGCCGGAGCGGCGCGGTCGGCGTCGTCGTACCCGAGGGTGCGCAAGCAGGCGAGGGCAAGATCATCGTGATGCGCACGGAACGTGGGAAGTTCGCACACCGGAAGCGCATCGGCCAGGGCCGCGAGCGCGCTATCCGCGCCCGCCCGCGCCACGTCACCGAGGACGACGAGCTGCGAGCCGCGCGCCATGAGGGCGACCACCGCGGCGAGGGGAACATCCTCGATACCGTCCAGAATCACCACATCCGCCCAGGGCAGGGTGGGGATAAGCTCCGGGACAAGAGCCGGGGGCACCACCCATACAGGGCGGGCCGCCTGGACCAGCGCGGTTGCTGAAGCGGCCACGTCGGCCAGCGCGCTCACGCCGGCGCGGGCCAGGTAGCGGTCCACCGCCACGGTTTCTTCGCGCTGCTTGCGGGCCACCGATTGCATATGGGTGATCGCGGCGCGCAGCACCGGGCCGGGCAGGCTCTCCACGTGTTCGCGATCCAGGTCCCGCACCGTATGTACGAGCATGGCCAGCTGCTGCGGGCCGGCCTGGGCCAGCACGGTATTCCGGGCGATGAGCTGCTCGAACACAGAGTTGGTGTAGGCCAGGTCGAGTTCGGCGGCCACCGCTTCCCCGCTCACTTCGCGGCGGGCCATATCGCGGGCGAAATCACCCAGGCCGCTGTCCTCGAGGTCGTGGAGCAGGTCAATGCGGCGCGGCTGGGAATCGAGAACCCGGCGCTGGGAGACCAGGGTGCGCACCAGGGCCAGCACGTTTTCGATGGGTTCGCGGCGCAGGCCGGCGCGGTGCGGGAGGAATTCTTCGAGTTCGCGCACCTGCCCGTCCACTTCCGCGGCGGTGGCCCGGATCATCGTCATGCCCTCGGGGAGGGTGGGCCAATCACTTTCCGCGCTGTAGCGGCGCCAAATATCGCGCTGGCGCGCCACTTCGCTCAGGGCTGCGTGCATATCCGCCACCCGGATCCCGGGGCGCACAAAATCGCGGGCCTGCTTGGTCAGGGCGCGGCGCTGGGCACGTTTCATGCTTTCGCCGTGCTCGGCGCGCCATTCATCGCTCGCGGTGGCGATCACCATATCAGCCACCGAGCGCTCATAGACGGCGGGTTTGAAGACCTCGAGGGTATCGGCTATCCCTTCGAGCATCTTGATTTGTTCCATCCACTGGGCCAGGGTCTTCGGGCGGGCCAGGCCGGTTTCCCCGGCCACCCGCTGGGATTGCTCCATGACCAGAGGAAGGGTTTCGGTGGCCATGCGGGTCACGGTGGAGAAGGCGCGGGCGGCATCGTCCTCCGTACGCACCTGCGCGCGCAACCATTCGGAATTCCCGCCCCCGCTAAAAGCCCCGGCGCGGCTCGCCTCTGCCAGCCGTTCGAGCACCGCCTCGCGATCCTCACGCACCCGGGCCGCGGCGGTGGCATCCAGGCGCACCTTGGTGGCCGGGCCCTGGGGCTGGGCGGCGAGCTCAGCCAAATGTTCAAGCACGTCATATACCGAGGTATTCCACACCGGATCGACGGCGTGCAGGGCGTTCACGTACCCGCGCAGGCTGCGGCGCGCCGCCTTGAGATCGCGGCGCACGGCCAGGGTGCGTTCTTCGTCGATCTGCGGAAACTTTTGGCGCAGGCCCTGGCGCAACCGCAAAGCCGCACCGTTAATATCGGAAAGATCAATGAGTAGTTCACCCACGCCGAGCTCAGCGGCCCGCGCGGTCACCGCCGCGCGCCGCGCCCGGGTGCCGGGAATATAGAGGACGGAGCGGCTGGATGCGGCTGCGTCCGCGGCAATCGCGACCAGGGTGGTGACGTCCGCGCTTCCCGGCGGGGTATCAATCACGACGTCGCGGCCAGTTGCCACGGCTTCCACCGCGGCAAGTTCGGCCACATCCAAATCGCCCACCCCGCGTTCACCTTCGGGGGCCCGGTCACGTTTTTCGGCCGGCGGCAGCGGAGCGCTGGTGAGCTGGTGGGTTCCGCGATCCCCGGCAATTGCCGCGAGCACTCCGGAACGAATCATGACAGGGCGCAACAGCTCCGCGTCGGTAATCGCGCGCGCCGCCGGATCGGCAAACATCCCCAGCAGCACCTGCGGGCGGTAAGAAGCCCCGGGCAGATAGAGATGCGATAGGCGCCGCACCCGGGTAATAAGTTCATCTTCGGTGGCCCGCTCCACCCGGGTAAGCTGGGCCAATTCGCGCACCGGGGCGCCGTGCTGGCGCAGCGCGCTCACAATATCCGGATTGACGGACAGGGCCGGGGTGGTTTGGATAAGGGCATCGGTGCCCACATCCTCCACCTGCAGCAGGCGGTACACAATCGGCACGCTCACTTCGCGCACCTGCCGGGTTTCTTCGCTGTTGGGAGCGGCGGGCTGCTCGAGCGACTCCTCGAATCCGACCGAATCTTCCCCGAGGGCTGCCCCTGCACCGTTCGCACCAGAACCGCCGGCCGCCCCGTGCGCAGCGGCTTCCTCCGCGCAGGCCCGCATCGCTTCCGGGTCGAGCTTGAGTTCGCCGGTGTCCTCATAGCCGGGCTCCAGCTCGTCACTGGGCCGGCGCGGCGGAAGCTCCGTCCACGTCAAGTTGCCGCTGGCCAGCTGAATCGGGGCGTACCCGTATTCTTCCGCGGCACGCGCCACCTGGTCTCGCAGGGTACGCCAGGTAGCGAGGGCCTCCTGCTGGCTGCGCTCCTCTCGAATAAGCGAGGTGAGGCGGGTGGGCGCCCCGGAAGAAAACTGCGCTCCCCCGGTCGGATGCGGATGGGTGAGATCGATGCACACCCGCGCGGCCACATTCTCCGCCGCGCGCTCGGCCCGCGCGGCCAGCTCCTCCTGCCAAGCCGCATAAGCTCGCGACACAAGCTCTTCGCGCTGCGGGGCGGGAAGCGGCGCGGGATGTTCCTCCGCCGCTTCCGCTGTACTGCTGTCACTTTCGGTTCCGTGCTGCGCGGCTGCGGTTTCCGGGGCGCCGTGCGCTGCGACGCCGCTAGCGCCGGCCTGCGGTGCCTGCTGAGCTGGAGTGGCGGAATTTCCGGCGGCTTCCGCGCTGGCGGCGGACGCGGCCGGTGCCGGGGCCGGTGAGGAAGCGACGGGCGTATCTTGCCCGGGTTCTGCGGGGTCACGGTCGCCCGCGGGCACCGCGGCGGCCTCGGGAACCGCGGCGGTATCACGAGAAAGAGATTCACGAGCCGAATGCCGGCGAGATGAGCGTCTGAAGAGAGGAGTCACGACCTTAACGCTACTCAGGTCCGGCGTAAAAGTCCCTATGCGCGCCGCAATAAGCCAAAAATTACGGCCTTATTCCGCCACCGGCGTGGAGGACTGAGGTGTGCTCACGGCCCGCGCGGAAGAATCCGAAACGGGGAACGACGACGCATCATCTGCCGGGCGCAATCCCGGCCACAGAGGGAGCTCCTGGAGCTGGCCGCCCACGTGCCGGATAAGCAGCTGCGGGGCGGGTTCGGAATCTGACGACATGGTGACCTGCTTCGCGGCGCCAATAACCGGCAGGCCCGCCAACGCGGGATCCGCGCGATGAACTACGGTCAGCTGGGAGGCATAGCAGCGCAGCGCCGCCACCACGGTGGCTTCATGAGCCCGGGCGTTGCGGTAGCACCATCCGGCCTGCCCGGGAGTGGATGCTAGCTCGAGCACCGGAATTCCGCTCACCCGGCCTAGGGCAGCGGCCAGGTGATGCACCCGGACGTGGTCGGGGTGGCCGTAGCTTGCTGCGGCGTCGTACCCAATAATGGCGGTGGGCCGCACGTGCGCGAGGAGCGCCCGCGCATCTGCGATTTCTTCGCTCAGGTCCGCGCGTGAAAAGGCGCGCGGTCCGGCGCTGGGCGCGGGGCCGGCGACCCCGGGTGCGATCCAGGCCATCCCGGAATCGCGGTAGCGGCGCGGCGCGGCGCCGGGTGTGAGGGCGGGCGGGGTGCCGAGCCAGAAGCCGTCCGTGACCCCGAGGATGGCGCGCGCTCGGGTGATCTCCTCTTCGCGCCGGGCAACGAGTTCGGCCTCCCCCGCCCCGGCGGGCAGGGTTCCGGGGACCGCTTCGCCTTCTTCGCCGCGCGTGCAGGTGAGGATGCTGACGCGGTGCCCGGCGGCGGTGAGGAGCGCGGTGAGGCCGCCGGCTTGGATCGCTTCGTCGTCCGGGTGGGCGTGGAGGAAGAGGGTGCGGGCGAAGAGCGGGTCGCCGGGATCCCAGGTGTAGTGGATCGCGTTGGTGCCCGCGCTGGTCTGGCTGCTAGTGCGGGCGTTGGTACGCGCGTCAGTGTGCGCGTTGGTTCCGCCGGCGGTGCTCATGCGTGCCTCCCGAGTGTGCGGTAGGCGGCGGCGTAATCGCGCGCGACCGCGTCCCAGGTACGCGATTCGGCGAAAGCGCGCCCCGCGGCGCCGTGCCGGGCCCGCAAAGCCGGATCGTCCAGGTAGGCCCGCACCGCGCCGGCCCATTCGCGCGGCTCGCGGCTGTGGCACAGGGTGCCCGTGACGCCGCCGTGCACCGATTCGGGAATCCCGGAGGAATCCCAGGCCACCACGGGGGTGCCGCAGGCGGCCGCTTCCACGTTGATGATCCCGAAAGTTTCCGAGAAAGACGGGTTGAGGAGGAGCTGCGCGTGGGCGAGGAAGGCCGCGAGGCCGGCGCGTGGGAGCGGCCCGATGAAGCGGACGTCGCTTTCCATTCCGGTTTCTGTTACGACGGCGCGCAAGTGGTCCTCGTAGCCGGCGAAGTCATCGGAGGCCGCCCCGGCAATAACGAGGAGCGGGCGGGTACCAGCAGGTAGCTCCGCGAGCGCGCGAATCGCTAAATCCGGGGCTTTCAGGGGTTGGAGGCGGGCGGCGAAGAAAACGTAGTCCCGGCCTCCGGTCACCTCGGTGACGCAGTCGGGGGCGGCGGGGGCGGAAGCCGGTGAGGCGGCAACGAGTCCGCCAGCGCGGGCCGGGTGGAACATCTCAATGTCCACGCCCGGGTGCACGATCTCGACCGGGCAGGGCGGGGTGCCGTAGCGCTGCGCGATCATTTCTTTTTCCGCTTGGGATACCGCAATAATGAGGTCGGATTCGCGCACGCAGCGCGCTTCACCGGGCACCCGCCCGGAGGATTCCGCGGGTTCGCCGTCGGCAAGATTTTGGCCTTCCCGCGCCGCTACCGAATGGAAGGACTGCACGTGTGGGCGCCCGGTTTCCTGGGCGACGGGCAGGCAGGCCACGCCCGCGAACCAGTGGTGGGAATGGATAAGATCGACGCCGCTGCCGTGCTCGGCCATCCACCGGCGGAATTCCACCGTGAAGGGGGCGATGAGGCCATCGGTGTGGCTTTTCGCCACGGGATGGCGCGGGCCGGCCGGTAAGAAGAACGCACGCACGCCCGGCATGACCTCATGCATATAGGGCTGGCCGGGTTCGCTGGCGCGGGTGACCAGATCGACCCGGTGCCCGGCACGGGCCAGGGCCTGGGCGGTATTGGTCACCACCACGTTGAGGCCGCCGGCATCGGCGGATCCGGGAGTGGCCAGTGGGGAGGTATGCACCGAGGTCATAGCGACATGGAGCGGGGCAGGCGCGCCGTCGTTCCTATCCGGTTCTTGTACGTGGTGCGTATTTCCCAAGGTCATTCCCCCAGCCTACCCGGATTCGAGGGTTTTCCGAATATTCTCCACAAGTGCCATAACAGGCATATCGTCGGGAGTGAACTTCCGTATACCTTCATCCAAGCGAGGAACGAGCTCCGCTAAATATTCCTTTTCCTGCACGGAAAGTCCCCTATGAAACTCGTGCCGGAAAACTTCAAAACCGCGGCTCGCTGGTGCGCCGTCGTAAAGATAGTTACCCGAACGATTCGTAACCGTGAAACGGTCAAAAGGACTAATGCTCGCGCATACCGCCGCAACCGTTTGGTCAAGAGCGTTTACCGCCACCTCATGTGCTTCGGGTGGCGTCCAGCGAGCATCCAAGCCGCGTAACCGATCCGCGTAAAATCGCTCCAATAATCCTGCTTGGGAAAGCACCGGTGGAACCGCAACAATAATCGCGTGCGTGCGGCGCCCAAGCTCGCGCGCTTTCCTAGCTTCGGCTATTACCATCGCGGTATTGCGCCATGTTCCTTCAACCAGAGTGGAAAATGAGTTTTGTGACGCCCAATCGATGCACATCGCGATCCATTGGCCAGAGGCTTGGGCAGTTATGTGAGGCATCTGGAGAGGATCGTTCTGGCATAGCCAATCATAGTCAGGATGAAAAGCTCGCAGATCATCGCCGATAATGCGCGTAATATTTTCATTGAGATAGCGAGATACTACCGTTTTTTGCGTTTTAGTTTTACCGGCACCCGGCTGGCCACCGAGAAAAATGGATACTGGCGATCGCGATATCCGAGATCTGGCGAAGACTCGCGGTTTGACGCGACGGATCCACTCTGCACGGATATCAAGATCACACATGAGAAAGAGTGGCGGGTAATTGCTCACGCAGTGCATGCCACGAGCGAATACAACGAATTTGTTCCGCCCGGTCATTTTCATTCACAGCATCGCGTTGCTCAATGAGCTCGAGGTATTTACCGTCATAAACCGCTCGACGTGCTTCGTCACCCGCAATATCAGCCTGCCTGGAGAGGGAAATATACCGCCCGCAAAGCATCGTTCCCGCTTCATAGAACACGTCATAAAGAACCGTGTCAGAATAGTCCTCGTAACCAAAAGGCTCCGTCATGGTGCCACACCCCTTTCGCCCTTGTTCTATCCTAAGCAGTAGTCCCCACACGGGCTACCCCACGCTGACCGTACTATACATACGAGTTCCGTCACACCAACACCATGTCTCTGCGCGTGAGCAAACAGATCATTGCTCGCGTGTATTATCGCTGTCATGATCCTCCAGCAATTCGCTATCTGCAGACCCGGCTACGCTACGCCGCGTACCGATCTACTGTGCCCCCGAAAGGATTCGAACCTTCGACCTACCGCTTAGGAGGCGGTCGCTCTTCCCCTGAGCTACGAGGGCGGGCCCACCGCCGACCGTTCATCCGAACGACGGTAGGAATAAGATAACCGTTCCAGGTTACTCTGCGTGACACCGTGGGCGCCACTTACCGATTACAGGACCTTCGGCGCAGCACCCAGATACTTACCGCTTACCGGCCCCGCGCCACCGCGCCCGCTACCGCGCCGAAGGATCGGGCACATCCCAGGGCACATTGGTATCCGGAACGTGGAGGTTCTTGGTGGCGTGGGTCGGAACCACGAGCACCGGCGATTGGGTACCGAGGAGCAGCGTGTGGCTGGTAGAGCCAAAGAGCAACCCGGTGATTCCGCCGCGGCCGCGCGCGCCCACGACCACCAGGTCCACGGAGCTAGAAAACTCCGCCATGATTTCTGCCGCGGAGCCTTCCACCGCGTAGCAGCGCACCTGCACGGTTTCATCGCCGCGCAGCACTTCGGCCACGGTTTCTTCCAGGCCCAGGCGGGTGTCATCCAGAATTTCGCGGGTCATATCTCCGCCGGGAAGCAGGCCGCCCCCGGCGCGCGTCACCGATACCGCATTAATCGCGGAGACCTGCGCACCCCAGCGCCCGGCCATCCGCACCGCCAAATTCAGCGCGTATTTCGATTCCTGCGAGCCATCCACGCCCACCACAATGTGGCGGATCGGCAGGCGCCGCGAATGCTGGAGCGGCACCACGGCAACCGGGCAGTACGCCTTGGAAACAATCGCGCCGGCCACCACGCCCAGCTGGTCAATATCCGCGGTATCCGCCCCGGAATACCCGACCACCAGCCGCGAAGCAGTTTTGGATTCCGCCAGGAGCAGCTCCACCGGATCCCCGGGCAGCGCTACCGCGGTAGCTTCCAGCCCCGCCAGGCCCGCCACGCCTTCCTGGGCGAGGGCCTCCCGCGCGATACTCATGGCGCTCTCATAGGAGCCGCGAGGATCTGGGCCTTCCTGGTAGCAGGTGAGGGCCCGCAGGGTGGCATTACGGCTCACGGCCACGTGCGCTCCCCACACAAGTGCTGCGCGCGATTCGGGGGAGCCATCCACCCCAACGACCACGGAATTCTCATGCTGGTACATCGTTACCTCCGTTGCCCATTCTCCCACGGGCCCACCCCGGGGTGGAACTGTGCGTAAAATACGAACGCCGCCGGGAGCTCCGACGGCGTTCGCACATAAATCTTCTCAAACCTCGCGACAGGCGCGCTTTAGGAAACGCGAATCACGATGGGGGTATCACCGCACCACGAGTCCGGGCCCACGCGGGTACCCATGCTCGGGTTCCACGCGGCCACGTTCTTGCCGTTGCCCAGCGAGATCGCCACGTGGCCGGGCCAGTAGAGGATGTCACCGGGCTGGGCTTCCGCGTAGGAAACCTGGCGACCCACCGAGAGCACCGAGGTGGTGTACCCGCCGATGGCAACGCCGTGCTGGGCGTAGACCCAGCGCACGAAACCGATGCAATCCCAACCCGAGGGGGTGGTGCCAGCCCACACATAGGGCGAGCCCACGCCGCTGAGGGCGGTGTCAAGAACGGAGGAGCCGATGGCGCTGGGAGCGGCTTCCACTTCCACGCCAATGCCCGCGGCTGCGGGAGCGGCAGCATTATCAGAAGAGGTAGTGGCGGTTTCAGCCGTGGCGGTGGTGGTGCTGGCGGCCGGGGCAGCTACTTCAATAGCCGGAGCTGCGGATTGAATGTTGATCTGTTCGATCTTCCATTCCGAGGTGGCGCTCGTGGTGCCGGCGATGCCAGCGGCAACGTCCTGCGCATGCGGGTTGGACAGCGCCGCCTTGGCGGGCGCCGCCGCGGTATCAGCCGCCGCATTCGGAACGATCAGTGCTGCTGCGCCGCCCACAACGAGAGCTGCGGTGAGACCACGTACTGCGGGGTTCGCCAGGTTGTGAACCTGCGACCGCGTATCAAGAGCGTGGCGTCCGGTCATGGGATGATCTCCTACAAAACTTTTCCTGCGCACCCCGAGGGGCACTTTCGGTACGTCCATTAGCGTAACGATTAGGCAACGGATTGTCACGTTTATGTAACAAGTGGCACAGGAGGTCCGTTATCATCCCAAAACGGCGAGCTCCCGGCCTTCCCTCCGCTTTTTTCGCGTGATATCGGGCTTTTCCCAGCACCTGTTTATAACGTTTTGATATACTTTTTCGCGGCTTACGTCACGCTGAGGTGACGAACTGTGGTGGAGACCACGGGCACGACGACGCCGCACTACCGCTCCGCCAGGCCGATAATCCGGCTTTCATTGCTACCTGATACAGCCCGGCCGCCCGGAACTCACCGCTGCCACCCGGCCGTCACCACGGCTACTCGACGCGCACCGCCTCCAGCCCGGCCGCCTCAGGCGTGCACGAGGAGGTGTTTGCGAATCCAGTCAGTGAGAGGAAGAACTCCGCTTGCCCCGTGGGCGAGGATATCGCCGTCGTCCTCAACACTGATAGTCACCGCAGCATTGGGTTTAATGCCGGCCGCGGCCATGGCTTCGAGGAGGTCGCCGTCGGTTTGCACCACTTCACCGATGCGCGCAATGGTGACTTTCCCGCCGTTCGGGTTGCGTTCCAAGTAATCAGCCACGGCGAGTAGACCGGTGCGCGCGGCAATATCCGCGCCGGGGCCCATGGAATTTTCCGCGGGAATCGGGTTACCGAAAGGATCGTGGCTGAGTTCGAAGCCCTGCTCGCCCAGCACGTGGGAAATGCGTTCTTCCAGTTCGCGGGACATCACGTGCTCCCAGCGGCAGGCTTCTGCATGCACGTGCTCCCAGGGCATCCCGAGCACGTGGAGGAGGAAACACTCGGCTACCCGGTGTTTGCGCATCACACTGGTGGCGATGCGCCGGCCTTCGTCGGTGAGCACGATGGCGCGGTCTTTATCCAGGTACATCATGCCGTCGCGTTCCAGGCGTGCCACGGTTTCCGAGACGGTGGGTTTAGATTGGCTCAGGCGCTCCACGAGCCGGGCGCGCAGCGGGACGATTCCTTCTTCTTCGAGTTCGTAGACCGCTTTGAGGTACATCTCGCGGGTATCAACAAGGTCATCACTCATCGCGCGTCTCCTTCGTCTCTGCGGCGGGGGCGGCATCCGGGTGCCCGCCCGCATCCGGTTCCTCATGCGTATCTTGCCATTCTAAGCTGCCTGCGCGCTGCGGGGAATGCCCAGTTTCCGAACCGCTCGCTGCGTTCTCGCGCGGCTCACTATCGTGCGCTTCGTCCTCCGGTTCGAAAAGATCGGCTTCCACTTCGTCGTGGTCCTCCGCGGTGAAGCTTTGCCCGCTATCCGTCTGTCCGGTGCGGTTGGCCCGCAGCTGGGCTTCGCGCTCCTCATTTTCGTGTTCGAGCGGCCCGAGGATTTCCAGCTGGAAGGGGTGGCGCACCCGGTAATGCACTTCCACATCCCATTTGCGCCGGCCCCACAGGTAGGCGCCCACGGTGGCCACCAGGCAGCCAATCGCGCCGATGCCCACGCCCCAGCGCGCCCCGGCCGCCCCGGAAATACCGCCGACCACCAGCGAACCAATCGGGGTCACGCCCTGGTTAACCGTCTGGTAGAGGGAGACCACCCGCCCGCGCATCTGCGGAGAAGTAGACATCTGCACCGCGGCATTGGCGGCGGTGAGCATGATGAGCATGAAGAAACCGACCGGCACCAGGGTGAGGGTGTAGATCAGCAGGTTCGGGGCCAGCGCATTCGCGGTGACCGCGATACCCATGGCCACGCCCGCTCCCACCACGGAACGCACCCGCGGCTGCTTGGTGCGCCGCGCCCCCACCACGGCGCCGGAAAGCGAACCCACCGCCACCATGGAGGAAACAATGCCGAATTGGGTGGAGTCGGCGTGGAATTCCATGGTGGACATGGACACCGTGGTGAGCGGGGTATTCATGGCCAGGCAGGACACCACCCCCACCACCGCGAAAATCACGAGGAGGTCGGAACGGTTGCCCACGTAGCGCAGGCCGTCAATCGTTCCCTGAATCGCGGAAACTTTCTTTTCCGGCCGCGGTGCCGGGTGGAATTCCTCCGGACGCATGAGGGCCAGCGCAATAAGGGTGGCCCCGAACATGATGCCGTTAATAATGAAGACCCAGCCGGTGCCGATCACCCCGATCAGCAAACCGCCCAACGCCGGCCCGATGAGGCGCGCAATATTAAAGGACATGGAGTTCAGGCCCACGGCGTTAGGCAGCCAGCGCGGGGGCACCAATTCGGAAATAAAAACGAGGCGCGGGGGATTATCGAAGGATTGAATCACCCCGATGGCCAGGGCGAAAAGGCAGACCACCAGCACATTCGCCCAGCCCAGCAGCACCAGCACGCCCAGGGCCACCGCGGTGAGCAGCATTCCGAATTGGGTGAGAACCACCATTTTGCGTTTATCGAGGCGGTCAGCGAGCGCGCCGGCTAGCGGCATAATAAAAGGAATGGGGACGAATTGCAGCGCCGTCACAATACCCACGGCAAAAGCATCATTATTGGTGAGGTCGCTCATGACGAGCCAGTTCTGGGCGGTGCGTTGCATCCACCCGCCGGTATTGGCGACCAACGAGGCAGCGAACCAAATAGCGTAGTTGCGGTATTTCAAACTGGCGAATGTACGCCCCACTAAATCCTGCCCCCTGCGGAAAAATCCGATAACTATAGCGGCCGACGGGCGCGGCGGGCTCGCAGCTGCGCTATCTGCGGTGAGTTTATCACGCACGGCCAGGCAAAGCTCGCCTTTGTCTCACCGGCGAAAATAGTACGACGACGCACGGCGGGCCCGCCCCGGGGAGGGGCGGGCCCGCCGTGAATAAGCTGGCAGCCAAAGTTCTTAGCCGAGCAGGAGTTTCTGAATCGGGTCAAGCAGGAAGTAGATCACGAAGGCAACGAGGGTGCCCCACATGAGCGGGTGAACCTTGCGGGCCTTGCCGGCCGCCACCGCCATAATGACGTAGGCGATGAAGCCCACCCCGATGCCTACCGTAATGGAGTAGGAGAAGGGCATGAGGGCAACGGTGAGGAAGGCCGGGATCCCCACGCTCAGATCGTCCCAGTCAATCTCGGTAACCTGCTGCATCATGAGGAAGCCCACCGCGACCAGCGCAGGAGCGGCCGCTTCGGAAGGAACCAGGGTGACGAGGGGCGCGAAGAAGATGGAGAGCAGGAAGAGAGCGCCGGTGGTTACCGAGGCGAGGCCGGTGCGCGCACCGTCAGCTACGCCCGTCGTCGACTCAACAAAAGAGGTGTTCGAGGATACGCCACCCATACCGCCGGCCAGCGCCGCGAGGGAATCGAGGAGCAGGATGCGGGAGGTGTGGTAGGGCATGCCGTCTTCGTCGAGCAGGTCACCTTCGGAAGCGACCGCGACCATGGTGCCCATGGTGTCGAAGAAATCGGCGAGCATAACGGAGAAGGCCAGCACCACCACGGAAATAACGCCGAGCTTCTGGAAGGGCCCCACCACGGAGAAGCATCCGAGGGTGGAGAAGTCCGGAATTTGCACCGGGGAGCCGTTGAGGGCGGGCGCCCCGCCGTTCCAACCGGTCACGTCGCCGCCGGCCACGCTTCCGGGCTTGGCAATAATATTGACGATCACGGCCGCGATGGTCGAGGACACGATGCCGATGAGGAGCGCGCCGGGCACCCCGCGCAGCAGGCAGATCGCGGTGAGGAAGAGGCCGAAAACGAAGACGGCCAGCGGCCAGGAGGCGATGGAGCCGTTGATCCCGAAGGACATGATGGTGCCTTGGCCGGGGCGGATGAGGCCGGCGTTGACCAGCCCGACCAGGGTGATGAAGAGTCCCAGGCCCACAGAAATGGCGGTGCGCAGGAACTTCGGCACCGCCCGGAAAATGGCTTCACGCAGGCCCGTCACCACGAGCAGCGTGATGACGATACCTTCAATAACGATAATTCCCATACCGTCAGCCCAGGTCATTCCGGGCATCTGCACGATGACCACGCCGACGATGGTATTGAGGCCCAGCCCGGCCGCCATGGCCAGCGGGAAATTAGCGATGACGCCGGTGAGCAGCGTCATGAGGCCGGCCACCACGGCGGTGCCGGCGGCGATGGCCGGGAGGTTCGGGCCCTCGGTACCGCCGCCCAGGTAGGCGCCGGTGGAATCCGGACCCGACAGGATAATGGGGTTAAGAACCAGAATGTAGGCCATGGCCACGAAGGTGACCAGCCCGCCGCGCAATTCGCGGGCCACGGTGGTCCCGCGTTCGCGCAGCCGGAAAAAATCCCGCTTCGGCTCGGAGGTTGTGCTGTGGTTCGTCTCGACGTGCGTGGAAGTTACGCTCACGAAGATCTCCTCGGTAGTCGTGCGGTCCGTTATGCGCTGGCGAGCACGTGATCCGCAAGATTGACGGGCGGTCCTGACCGCCACCGGCACCCATTCTTGAACTGCGGTCACCACCCACGCAAGGCACGTCTCATTATTTGGACGGTTTTTCACCATTTTCGTCTCATATTTTGAGACGTGCGCGGGATGTGGCGGAGAAATGGCGCGGTGGCGCGGTTTTCTACCCCTTCACCTCCCGCGTGAGTCCGACCACGCGCGGCAGCGCCATACCTCGCCGCGATGCGAATACCAGCGCGCCCGGCCCGGGTTGTTACGGAACAGATGCGACGACGACGTCGCCAAACCCACGGACCGCTAATTCTCCATCACAGTGCGGCACGAAAACCGCCTGCCCGGAGTTGAGCGGTTCACGCCGGCCCCCGGCGAAGACTTCCACCGCACCTTCCAGGCAGACCACGGTGCGCGGGCCGCGCGAGCGCAGCTTTTCAACGGCGGTGGCATCGCGCAAGTGAACCACCGAGAGCTCAAAATCGTCCACGGGAACATAGAAAGTGGAAACCGCTTCGCTCATATGCTCGGGGGCGATGCGGATGGGCGGGACTGCGGCGTCGTCCATAATCCGCAGCAATTCGGCCACGTCCACGTGCTTCGGGGTGAGGCCGGCGCGCAGCACGTTATCGGAGGCCGCCATGATTTCCACCGCGGTTCCGGACAGGTAAGCGTGCACCGTCCCGGCGGGAATAAAGAGGGCTTCTCCGGGGCGTAAGGTCACCGGATTCATGAGGAGGGAGGCCACCACTCCCGGATCGCCCGGATAATGCTGATCCAGGGTTTCCACAATGCGGTCCGCGCGCGGCGAGGGAGAGGCACCTCGCTCCAGGCGGGCGGCGCAGGCAGCAACCACCTGCTCAATCTGCTCGGGTGCCGGGCGGGTGCCCGCGGAAAGGAGATCGGCAAAGACCGCTCCCACCCCGCGTTCTTCCACGAGGGCGGCGAGCCGGTTCGTGAGGGGAAGGCCGAGGCCGCCGAGCACTTCGGCGATGCGCCGCGGGGTACGCAGCCCGCAGATCGCCTCGAAAGGCGTGAGTGCGTAGGCCAGTTCCGGTTTGTGATTGCGATCCCGGTAGGAGCGGTGGGGTGCGGTGCGGGAAATTCCGGCGGCTTCTTCCCGCTCGAAACCGGCGCGGGCCTGCTCGAGAGAGGGGTGAACCTGGAGGGAGAGCGGCTGGTGCGGGGCAATAAGTTTGAGTAAATACGGCAATTCGCCCCCGTGCCGGCGCGCCACATCCGCACCGAGCATCTCCTCGGGCGCCCGGGCGATGAGATCACGCAGGCTCGGACCGCCGGGAGCTACCAGGGTGGTGGATTCTCCCGGGAGCGCCGCGGTTTCCGACAGCTCCACGGATCCCGCATGATGTAGGCGATCCGGGCGGTCCGGAAGTTCCGGATATTCCCGAAGTTCTGTGCGCTCTGGCGCGCGGGTGCCGCGCGCCGGGCCGGC